>DKLU01000243.1:13349-13806 GCA_002455915.1 Chryseobacterium sp. UBA6632 | reverse complement strand
ATTTTAAATAAACTATTGTTCCAAATGCGGTTTCAGACTTCTTCCGATAATTCCGTCCCAACCTTCAGCAAAAGATTCTCTTGAAAAATTTTCGCCCAATTCTTTTAACTGATCAATTTCATCATGAATTAATGTAATTACCGTTTCGTCACCTTGTTTGTTGAGTTCCCAAGTTACAGTCGTTGTTCCTTTTGAAAGTTCAGGAAAAGCCCAGGAATATTTCAGTTTTTTATTCGGAATGATCTGTAAAATTTCACATTGATGATGATATTTCTTCTCATTGCCCGGTTCGTAAAAGTTGAATATTTTCCCAACTTCTAATTCAAAATCAGGAATATCAAAATACCATGATTTCATTTCAATTTTATCCGTGATTGCGTTCCATACTTTATCGATCGGGGCATTTATTTTATATTGAACAATAATTGGGATGCTCATATTTTAGTTTAAATTTAAT
>DKLU01000243.1:12538-13176 GCA_002455915.1 Chryseobacterium sp. UBA6632 | reverse complement strand
ATTTTAGTTTAAATTTAATTCTAAATGATATTTTTTCTTGTTAACTATGTGCAAATCCTGTAATCTTTGCTTCATCAAAATCCAGCTGCATTTCAATAGTTCTCATCACATGATCGTCGAAAATCTTTTCACGTTTCATACGATGAAGTTCATTTCTCTGCGCCTGAATGATTTGTCGCATCACATCTTTATTTTCACTCATTGCCGTTGCATAATCGCCTGTGGAAGCCATACATTGCGCCTTATCTACCATCATCATCATTTCGTTTTCCAGCTTATGTTTTTGATGCTGAACAAGGCTGTTCGTTTGTGCAAGATCCGAGAAATCATTTTCCAATTTATGTAAAGCGGTTTCTTTTAATTTTCTCATTAAAATAACTTCCTGTTTTTCTTCAGGCAACTCACTTCCGGCATCACTTATTTTTAAAAATTTCAAAATCGGAGTTAATAATAAGCCTTGTCCGACCAATGTAATTAAAATAATCACAAACGTTACAAATAAGATAATGTTTCGGTGAGGAAATGCTTCGCCATTAGGTAAAAATGCGGGAATTGATAATGCCGCCGCCAGAGAAACAACCCCTCTCATCGCCGCAAAACTTATGATAAAAGGCTCTCGCCAATCGGGTTTCGGGGCT
>DKLU01000243.1:0-12450 GCA_002455915.1 Chryseobacterium sp. UBA6632 | reverse complement strand
GGGTTTCGGGGCTTTTAATCTTAATTCTTTAGAACAAAGCCTTGGAAAATACATCAGCGCATAACTGTATAAAATTCTGGTTCCGATAATCGCACCACCAATTACGACACTGTAAAAAATACCTTCTGAAATCGTGTAATCTTTCATGGCAGCGACTACAACGGGTAATTCCAAGCCAATTAAGATGAAAATAATTGTATTCATCAAGAAAATCAGGACACTCCAAACGTTTCCGGACTGAATCCTCGAAGTATGACTTAAGTAACAATGTGAATTATAAGACATCAACAAACCTCCTGCAACCACCGCCAGCACTCCGGAAAAGTGGAAATGCTCGGCTCCGACATACATGATGTAAGGGACAATTAATGTAATAATGGTATCGATATTGGAATTTGACGGAATAATTTTAAGCAAAGAACCGAAAAGCAATCCCGCGCCCGCTCCTACGGCAATTCCGCCAACTGCCATTGTGAAAAAATCTTTCACGGCTTCTCCAAAAATGAATTGACCAGAAATAACCGCTGCTAAAGCAAATTTAAAGACAATTAAACTCGAGGCATCGTTGATTAAACTTTCACCTTCAAGAATACTTGTGATTTTCTTCGGAATCTTCATGTGCTTCAAAACCGAAGTTGCCGCCACAGCATCCGGCGGAGAATTTACGCCTCCCAACAGAAATCCCATCGCCACCGTAAGCCCCGGAATAATGGACGACGACAAATAAGCAACGACGATGGAGGTTAAAAATACCAATCCAAATGCCATTGAAAAAATCTGCTTTCTCCATTTGTGAAAGTCTTGCCATGAGGTAAACCATGCCGCTTCAAACAAAATTGGAGGAAGAAAAATAAGGAAAACCAAATCGGGTTCTATTTCTATATGTGGCATTCCCGGGACAAGACTTATCAATAATCCTGCAATAACGAGAAAAATAGGATAAGCAACTTTCAGTTTTTGCCCGATCATTACCAATATCATCACAGACAACAATACCGCGATTGATATAATGACGTATGTGTGAATCATTTTATGTATGTTTATTTAGTTAATTTTTTTTATCTTTTTTAAAGAACAATATTATTTTTTGCTGTGATTGGCGCAGGAAGATTTTCTTCATCCAACATATCACGCATATCGATTTCTATTGTTCGGCTGATCTGCGTAATCGGAACATCGTTCGGGCTTCCTTCAAAAGGATTTACAGAAGCCTCTCCTACACTATCCAATGTATGAAAACACCATGTTACCAATAACGAAAACGGAATATTGAACCATAAAGTCAATCCTTCAAGCACTGTTCCGTCACCTAATTTGTCAAATTCTTTTAATAAACCAAAAGGCACAAAAAGAATGAATAAAAGCAACAAATAAGTCGTAATGGAAGAAAAATTTCTTGGATAAGGAAAGTTTTTAATTCGTTCTGCTTTCCCTTGATTATCGGTAAACTTTATCAATTGTTGATTAATTTGCGTCCACTGAAAATCGTTGATTTCTCCATTTGCATAGGCTTCCGACAATTCTCTACTTTGACTTGCCATCAGCTGTGTCGCTCTGTTTTTCTTGCTTAAAATATATTGAAGCTCCGTTTCTGAAAGGTAATTTTTCAGTTCCTCATCCAACTTAGACAATCGTTCGGAAATATCATATTTTCTGGCATATTCATCAAACTGCGCCGTATCCATATTTTCCCAGGTTCTCGTCTCACGAAGCTGAAAACGAAGCGCCGTTAACCATGCATAATGACGCAGAAACATCTCTTTTACTTTACCTGAATTTTTAGATGAAAGAGAATCTCGCAAAATATATCCGAAACTTCGGCTGTCATTAATAATTGCTCCATAAATCTGTCTGGCTTCCCAGAGTCGGCTGTAACTCGCATTATTTTTAAAACCTACGATGAAAGCAACCGCCGTTCCCATGATTGCAATCGGTTGCCACGGAAACGAAAGGAAAGTACATCCTAAAAAGTACAAAATGGTAGGAATCGACGATAAAACTGTGAGCCAAAGGATACTTCTCTTTGTCCAGACTGCAAATTCGCGGGCTCCAAATCTTTTTCCTGAGTGCATAGTGTTTCGTTTTTAATAGTTTATTGTTATTATTTTTTAAGGGTTTTAACACTCAGCAAAATTTGTTTCATCAAACCCTAGTTTTTAGTAAACGGAATATTGTTATAAAAACCAATCTGAACCTGTCCGCGGTTTTTGTTTTCCTGAATCTGGTTCATATATCCCGCTTCCACTCTCATATTTTTATTGATTACATATCCCAACGCTCCGTACACCCTGTTTCTGTCGAAAGTCGGACTGTTCAAATGAAGAAAAATTTCATTATAAACAGAACCATAAAATGTTTTCGGAAGCATTTCTTTATTATTAATAGGAATATTTACGCCCAGATAATATCGAAACCTCATCCTGAAATCATCCTGTAAAAAACGCTCTTCCAAACGATAACGATGCTGAAGATTGAATCTTCCGAACTTTTGTTTTGTAATGTATTGCTGAAAAATTCTGTGTTCTATATTTTCAGTTTTTTCACCGTTTATATAAGGTTGGCTTAAAATAAAACCATAACCCAATAAGATGTTGTTATTATTTTCCGTTAAATCATATCCAATTCCGGTACGGATCAGGAGTTGCTCCAAATCTCCTCCCATATCAAAATTTCTATACTGGATCTCGTTATGAAAATTTAATTTTTTACTGATTTTATTATTTCCAAAATACATATACCAAGCTCCCAGATCATTTTTTTGGGCATACGAGAATGTTGCCGCCAATGAAAAAATGCTTAAAGCCAACGTTTTCAAAATCTTCATCTTCTTAAATTTTACCTTTATGTTTATTATTAAAATCTATCAAATTTTAAAATTCAATATTAATTATCAATAATAAGCAAAATTTAATTGTTGTGAAAATTTTTCTTTTTAATATAAAAGTTCCTGATCAACGGTTTGTTATGAAGGAACTTGCTCTGTCAACACATCATTTCCTGAGTTGTCAAAATACGTACAGGTAAGATGAATAAGATCCATTTTCCAGCCTTTAATTCCGGTTTCTGCACAGTCTTTACAAAAAGTAGGATAATCTGTACCGCCTTCCTGGTGAAGTTTTAGCCTTGATTTAAATTCATCTAAATTCAAATCTTCAGCGATATTCATCATTTTATATTTTGCTCCTGTGGAAACAGATCGATTTTCTGCATCAAAATATTCTGCGTTGCCATCACTCACATAAGTCACATAATTTGCAACTCCCAAATCCTTGATCGCTTTAATATAATTTGGAAAATCGGCACCGCTTTTTACTTTTTGGTGTTCTGCTTTAATTTCATCAATGGTGAATTTCATTTGTTTATTTTTTTAATTTTTATTTTAACACAAAGCTCATAAAGTATTTTATTCGCATTGAAAATATTTAAGTTAATAGAGGCTTACTATTTAATGATAACTTTTAAACCTAAGCCCTATTTCCTGCAACCTAAATTCCTAAATCCAAATTTAAAAATTTTTGGAATGCAAATGTATTATAAAATAAAAACTGACGGAATATTCCGCCAGTTAGTTTTTTCGATATTTCGTATTCAAAATATTAATCTTATGGATGTTGCTGCATTTTCGCAGGATCATCATAATTTACCATCCAGTTGATCCCGAATTTATCGGTAAACATTCCGAAATAGGCACCCCAGAAAGTATCTGCTAAAGGCATTGTGACCTGTCCGCCTGCAGAAAGTCCGTTGAACAATTTTTCTGCTTCTTCCTTCGATTCTGCATTGATGGAAATGGAGAAATTGTTTCCCATTTTAAGTTGAGAAGCATGATCACAACCCGCATCGCTTCCCATCAAAACCGTCTCTTTAGAAATAGGAAGAGAAACATGCATGATCTTGTCTTTATCTTCTTCTTTCGCTTCCTGACCTTCCATTGGAGGCATTTCACCAAAAGTTCCGATATAAGGATATTCTCCTCCGAAAACAGACTTGTAGAAATCAAAAGCTTCTCTACAATTTCCGTTGAATGTTAAATAAACGTTTACTGACGCCATAATGTGTTCTTTTTTAAAGTTGAGTTTAATTTGTAAATATTATCTGTGCTGATCGATTAAAATCATATTACCATCCGGATCTTTCAGGTAAATATGTTCTGGTCCTTCAGTTGATTCGTCTGCTTCTTTTTCAATCTCAATTCCGTTTTCTTTCAGATGTTTCTGAATAGTGCGAACATCATCAAAAGATTCAAGATTTTGAGCATTTTGATCCCATCCGGGATTGAAAGTAAGCATATTTCCGTCAAACATTGCCTGAAACAAACCGATAATGTGATCTCCATTTTTCAGGATCAGATAATTCTGATCGATATTTCCCGCCATCTGACTGAAACCTAATTTTTCATAAAAATCCTTCGATTTCTGAAGGTCTTTTACACTTAAACTAATTGAAAATGCTCCTAATTTCATATAGATTTTCTTCTGTAACGATTTAATTATTGATTATTCAACTTTGTTTTAAAGTTCAAAGTTCCGTCATAGCTTTTCCCGTCGCCTGTAAGTTCAATTGTCTGTCCTTCTACTTTTTCTGTGGTTTTATTCCACTTAAAAGTATAAACAAATTTTCCTTTGAAAAGCCCAGAATGCTTTCCTTTATTTTCTTCAGCAAATTCATATTCACCAAACACAACTCCTTTTTTCTTGGCGTCTCTGTATTTTGTGATCGTCAGTTTTCCTTCCAGTTTTGCATAGGTTTTATCGACAAGCGAATATCCTGAAACAAAATATTCCTGATCATTTTTTTTATTCTGTTCAGAAATATTGATCTTCAGTTTAAGTTGTTGCTTATCACTACCAATTGTCCCGATATACGGCTTGCTGTTATTCAGCCATACATTTGAAATATCAGGCATTTGCGCCATTGCAAAATTGGAGACTAAAATGAGGAATAATAAAAGTTTTTTCATGTGTTTTGATTTATTTTTACACTCCGAATTGAGATAAATGGTGATTCAAATGTTTAGCAAACATATTGTTCCACTCTTTAGAATTTAGTTTTCCAAAAGAAAAAGATTCTTTTCCATCAAAAGCCGAAGCTCCTAACTGTTGAGTTTTTTGGATAAAACCAATCAGTCTTTTCTTTTCATCATCAAAATTCTTTCTTCCCTGAACCAAAAACTGAGGCGATGTAGGAGAATCTCTCGGATATGCTTTTTCACCCACCACTTTAGGTTTTACAAATCTCTTAAGGATAAACTTTGCAATTGCCCCCGGTTTTTTATGTTTTTCCGGCTCGTATACCATTTCATACGTGATGCAGCAGTGTGCCAACATTTGGTCTACCGTCATTTTACCCCATAATCCGTGGGTATCTTCCACCAGTTTATTTATTCTATCTATATAATTCTGAGCATCTTTCGCATCAAATACATTTTCCATAGCTTATTTTATTTATCAAAGCAAATATATCAGTTTTTTTGTATCATTTTTCAACTCATAAAAAAAATAGTAAAAACACTGAATTACAGTAAATTCCGCGAATGATTGGCTGTAAAAACCTCAGTAGCATCTGTGAAAATCTATGCTGTTTACAGGAAATAAAAACAGTATTTATGGCTGATAATTATTTTTAACGCTAAGTTCGCAAGGATGTTTATAAATACCACTGCTGATTTTTCGCTCGCAACGGCGTTCTACTAAGCGAATGATAGCAATGTTGAATTTCCGTAGCATCTGAACACAAAGTCTCACAGAGATTTTTTACGACTACATGTTTTTAAGATTAACAAAGCCTTTTAACTTATAAAAGCTCATAAACGTTATCAAAAAGAAAATCAACAGGATCATCATTGGAAACCTGTGGAATCTGTGGAAAATAAAAAAATGTGTGCATTCGTGGCTAAAATAATCAATTCAAATCTTCAGAATTATTTTCATCAGAAATTTCAGCTCTTTCTGGATTTTTAAACATCAGCCACATTTTAATTTTTAAAGCAATCCAACCTAGAATGGCGTAAACAATTAAAAGAGTACTTAAATGTTTCAAATACGGATATGTGAGTTCTACAGAACCTTTCTGAATCAATAAAATTTTAAAAGCCTGTAAAAAAGGGGTCAGCGGAATAATATTCGCGATAAACTGAACAAAAGCGGGCATCGCATTCAAAGGCCAGGTAAATCCGCTAATAATAAACGCCGGAGAAGCAATAACCATCAATATTTGTGTAGCTTTCAAAGCATCTGGAATCAAAATACTGATCAAAACCCCTAAAAATGAAGCTGAGCCAACGAAAACTGATGTTAATACAATAAAATTAAAAATTCCTTCCGGCATCGGAACCTTGAAAATCATGTGCATAAAATAATAAACACTCACGATTAAAATTGAAAAAATCCAGATGGGAAAAACTTTAATCAACATCGTTGGAAACGCCCATTTTCGCATTTTTGCATATTCTTTGATGAATGTACCGCCCTGAAATTCTGCGGCAAAACTTACGGCCATCGCTAATAAAATAACCTGTTGTAAAACTACGGCCAACATTGCCGGCCACATAAAAATCAGATAATTTCCAGTGGTATTGAATAAGGTAATATAATTGGCTTTGAAAGGCTCATATTGCGTTGCCGCTCTCGTGGCGGGCATTCCTGCTTTTTGCAATGCTTTAATAGAAACTCCCGCGGAAAACGTTCCGATCGTGAGCTGTAAAGCTTTTGATGCAAAATTAGCCGTTAAAACATTTCCTGTATTCACATAAACGTTGAGTTCCGGGTATTTTTTTTGAAGAATAGACGCTTCAAATTTCGATGGAATAATGACAACCGCTGCTGCTTCATGTCTTATCACCTCATCTTTAATGCTAAAAGGCTCCTGCAAATATCGTATTACCTTAATACTTTTATTATCTTCCAGCATTTCCGTTAATTGGCTTGATAAAGGCGTATTATCCCTGTCAATCACCAAAACAGGTGTATTTTCTACTTTTCCGCTTTTATATACGAAACCCAGCAATGTCGCATAGAAAATCGGTGCTAAGAAAAACACGGTTCTCAAGGTCGAATTACCGATAAATAGCTTAAATTCTCTTCGTAAAAGTCGGAAAAATTCTTTCATAATTATTTTAGCAATACGTTTGAATTCACCAAAATATCTTTCGCCTTATTCATGTCCTTTGGCTTAACTTTAATTTCATAAATCGCGTCCTGAAGCTGATAATCCGGATAGGCAGTTGTGATATCCGCATATTTTGTCAGTTGTTTGATATACAAAATTGTACCTTCTATTTTTTCTTTATTATAAGGAATTTCCATATTTACAACTTGCCCTTTTTTATACCTTGAAATCTGACTTTCAGGGACTGTAAAACGGAAAAAAGTACTATTCGGAATATATCCGTTGAAGAGCGCAAAACCAGCCGTTGCCAATTCTCCGGTATTTAAACTGATGGTTTCTATTTCCATATCATTGGTGGCAATTACATATCTTTCAGAATACGCTACATTGGCTTCCTGTAAAGCACCTTTTGCCTGAGAAGCTTGTCCGGCAGCCATTTCTACTTTTTCGAAACGGGTGCCTCTTTTGACATCGTCCAATTCTGCTACCACGGCATCATACTGAGCTTTTGCACCCTGCATTTTAGCATAAATTTCATCATAAGCCTGTGGTGACATCAAACTGTCACGATACATATTCGAAGCTCTTTTGAAAGATTTCTGGGCAAAATCATATTGCTCTTTCAACCCTTTATATTTCGCCTGAAGCTGCTTCATCTGATCGGCCGTGGCTCCATTTTTTGCCATCTGTTCCTGAGCTGTGGCCGCACTTACTGCACCCTGAGCCTGTGCAATTTTAGCAGAAACTTCAGGAATATCAAGCAATGCCAACGTATCGCCTTTCTTTACCGTTTGTCCTTCTTCTACAAGTATTTTCACAATTCTTCCGGTAACTTTCGGAGCAAAAGAGATCACTTCTTTCTTTGTTTTCCCTTCAGAATCATTAAGATTTTCTTTTTTGTTGTCACAACTTCCCAACAAGAGCAAAACAGTACATAGTATAGAGAGATTTTTTTGCATCATTTTAAATTTTAAGGTTGATAAAGTTTCGCAATATCCAGTTCTTGAGTCGACCTCATCAACTCAATTCCCGCTCTTCTTTGATTGAAAATTGTATTTTGATATTCGAGTTCGGCAATTTCCAGATCATTTTCGGCATCGATAAGTTGGGAAGATTTGCTAATCCCGTATCTGAATTCTTTTTCGGCCTGAACCAAAGCATTTTTTGCCAATTCTTTGGCTTTAGATTTCAATGCAATCTGAGCGGTGGCAATATCATAATTGGTTTGATTATTGGCTAAATTCAGGGTCAGTTTTTTGAGCGCGTCTTCTTTTTGGTTTTGAAGAACTTCTTTGCCAATTTTAGCGGTTTCTTCAGCATGTTTACCTTCATTTCCGTCGAAAATTTCCCATTTGAAGCCTACTCCGGCTGTAATTAAAGGAAGGATATTAATGTTTGTCGGACGCCAATCCAGCTTTGCACCCGCGTATCCAATTTCCGGAATAGCAGGAATTACATTTTCTGACGTTTTAATTCGACTTCCATATAATCCGATATAATAAGCAGATGCCATTAGCTGAACCTTAGGAATCATCCACGTTCTTTCGGCCTTTATTTTATAATCAGCCGCAACAATGCCATGCTCCAAAGCACGAATCTCGGCTCTTTGTTCGATACCTTTTTCGGGAGATAATAACTCTACGGGTTCTAAGATAGGTTCAATTAATCTCAACCGTTCTTTGCTGATTCCCGTTAAAATATAAAGCTGCGTTAACAACAATTCTTTTTTGCCCTCATACTCTACCATCTTTGCATTGAGCGTCGCTTGGGCGAGTTCAATTTTTTTATGATCATAAGGTGTAATTAATCCATAACCCAGCGCTTTATCTGCTGTTTTTCGATTAATTTCTAATCTTTTTTCACTTTCATCCAATACTTTTTTTGACTGATGAATTAAAGCTAATTGGTCATACGCTTTTGAAATATTGGTGACCACCTCATCTTTTGTTTTTTCGAGCAAGATATTTTCAGAAAGCTTTTTCTCTTCAATCGCTTTCTTTAAATATTTCACCTTTCCCCCGGAATACACCACCATTTTGGCATCGGCTTTTGCAATTCCTGAAAATCCTGAAACATTTAAATTGTTATTAAAACTGCCTTCGGGAATTCTGATAAATGGGGTTAAATTGATTTCAGGTGAAGTAAGGCGAGCCGTAGCATTAAGATATCCTGCCTGTCCGCTCATTTCCAACGTCGGAAGGAAGATATCCTTCAATTTATGCTCGTCAAGATCAGTGAGTTTGTTTTGGGTGAGCTGCATCTTCAAATCGGAATCGCGAACCATTGCACTATCCAAAAGCTCCCGGAAATCGGGTGCCGACTGTGCCCAGCCAAAGATGGGAAGCGTAAAAAAACCAAACGTAAAAATCAATAAATTGTTTTTCATGGTTCATGTTTACAACAAATATAATGCAAAAAACAATGTAAAATGACAAGAAATTCCCACAATATGGTGAATTTAAAACTAGTTTAAATTTAGTTTAACGAAAAACGTTTGTTAATCGGGTTTTAAGGAAAATCGTTTAAATTAAATTTGAGATTTGTTTTAATTTAGAAAAAAAGATCAGCTTCTGCTTTTCTTCTTCTGATTAATCCATTTAAAACTTTACCCCCGGCTGTAACATATCTTTCAGTAAACCATTTTCTAATTTCAGTATCTGAAGCTTTTTTATTGATTAAAGAAAACAGTGTATCAGATCCTCCTGTATTGTAAGTGTGCGAAACGAGCGCATCAAACTGATTTTGTGTCAGCGATACTTTCACTTTATTGTTAACTATTTTCTCATAAGTCGGTAAAACAGATGAAAATAGTTCAGTTCCTCTTTCTTTGGTGATGGCTGGATCTTTCATAGTAACTTTTTTCCACCCGAATAATAAGTATTTCCATAACCAATTGTCGGGATTCCTGCTGAATCCAGATAAGGTTTAGAGCTGAATCCTTCGAATGATAAAATTAGTTGTATTCCTTTCTGTGATGTTTTCATTTCTTAAAATATTTATAGGTGAAAAAGATGAGTATTAAAGTGATCCCGATGATGGTAATAAAAATCCAGGCAGCGATTTCAAATCCGGTGACTTTTACTTTTTTTGTTTCCTCAGAAGTTATCGAAGTGTTTTCTTTGATAATATCTTTTGAAACCGTATTCTGAGCCAAATCCTGAAAAATATTTGTAGAATTTTCTTTTTTATTTTCAGTTTTTTCGCTGGATGCCTTTTTATAATGATTGTTGATTATATATTCTGCATTTCCTATAATAGAAATACTCTGAACGGTATCTTTTTCGACAATATTGTGAAAAACAAAAGGATTCAGTAGGTCGGATTTTCCTTTAATTAAAATATCTCCTGATATTTCATCTTTACTTTCATGGGTTGCAATATCAGTACTTTTATTTTGAGTAGATTCTAAACTCTTCAAACTCAAAGAATCAACTTTTACTTTTTCAGTTTCCCTTTTGTTTTCTTTGGAAACCGTAATAATTTTATTTTTACTTCTACAGCAACCCAATATAAGGCCACTGAATAAGATCAGTAGCAGAATTTTTGCTTTCATCAGCTTTAGCTTTAATATTAAGTTTTTTGTTTTTTTAGTCTTCTAAAGAATTTTAGAAATATTATTTTCCTGACCAGGAACTATTAAATTAACTCAAGCTAAACAGATAAAAATATTGAGTCTAACTTGAGCTTAAAATGAATTCATTTAAACTTTTTCTATAAAAAACGGCTTGTTTATTTTTGTGTTGCAAAACATAAAAAACAAATCAAGCCGATGTTGTACCAAGTACTCGACAAAGATATAATAGAAAATGAAATAGTCCCCCATCTTCCTAGGCCAAAACGAGGATTTTTTCCCAAAGCTCCTCTGGTTGAAATAGTAAATTGCATATTATACAAACTGAAAACAGGGGTTCAATGGGCTTATTTACCTGTAAAAAGTCTTTTTGAAGAGAATGTTTTAAGCTACCAAAGTGTTTTCTATCATTTTCGTAAATGGTGTATAAACAATATTTGGCAAGATTGCTGGATACAGCTATTATCAAAAAATAAATCGAAATTAGATTTATCCAGTACGGATTTAGACGGGAGCCATACATCGGCATTACGGGGAGGAGAAGAGGTGGCTTACCAATGTCGAAAAAAGAGAAAGACCAGTACTGCGCTTTATTTTACAGATAGACAGGGACTTCCTTTAGCAATGTCAGACCCTATTGCCGGAAATCATAATGATTTGTATCGTATTGAAATCTATTTTGATCAAATCACCCAAACATTAGAAAAGGCAGAGATTGCTGTATTATTTTTGAAGTTGGATGCCAGAATAATAAGTCCGGAAAACGTTTCTATTCGCTGTAACAAATAAGAAACTTCCTGATTTGCGTATTTATCGTGAGCATCTCGTACATTGGTTCTTTTTCCGAAAATAGCATCGGCTTCATCGAAGAATAAAATCCAATTTTTATTTTCTGCTTTGTCGAATAACTTAGCTAATTGCTTTTCTGTTTCTCCAATATATTTTGAGACCAACATAGAGACATCTACTCTAAAGACAGGGCGATTGGTATATTTCCCCAAAAGACTTGCTGCAAGCGTTTTCCCAGTTCCCGGATCTCCATAAAACAATACTCTGAAACCTGGCTTAAGTTTTTTTTGCATATCCCACTCCTCCATAAGAATCTGGCTGCTATTATACCAGGATCCAATAGTTTGAAGCTCTTTTAATGTATCTTGGGGAAGTATTAAATCCGTCCAAGATCTACGGGTATGTAATTGCTCTGCAGGGAAATCATTGCTCATTTTTGGCAATAATTCTGATCCTAAAACAATATTATTGAAGGCTTCCTGATGAACGCTTAATTGGCTGTTCATAGGTGTATGATCTTGTGCAGAGCGTGAAAAAACAATAAGTTCACTTTTAATCAAAATTGAATCGGAATCGAAATAATCTAATGCTATTAATCGATCTGAAATACTATCTCCGCCCAAAATATATTGAACAGTCTGAATTGTTGGGTAAAAAAGTCTGCCATTTCATTCATTGAGCAAAAATCGAACAATGTACTATTGGGAAATTCCAAATAAATACGTTTTAGCAATGCAGGATCTAATCTGGGTAACAAAGCCATTAAAAGAATGATAATTTCCTGATGAGAAAGCTTTTTCTCTAGAATATAGTCACCTAAATGAAAGCCTTCATGGTTATTAGTTTTAAATTCAGGGCCTTCAACATTGAAATCTTCAGAAGGATTGTTTATACGCCAGACAATAACTTCTTCTAAATGAGTAAATAATTTTTGTATATGTTGTGGTTTCATTAGTTTTTTAGTTTTTTTATTTTAAAAATTA
>DKLU01000241.1:10463-11530 GCA_002455915.1 Chryseobacterium sp. UBA6632 | reverse complement strand
ACCATAATAACTTAAAATTTGAATCAATTTTAAAAGAATTGAGAATGTAACATTGAGTTAATCTGGAATTTTCTTTCAATTCATATAAAATTTCTACTTTTGGATTAACCAAATTACATTATTATGAATATTTCAATCATTAAAAGCCTTGCAATAGTAGGGGTTGCAACAGTTTTGACTTCTTTTACGACGACAGATGTTGTGAAAAACGGAAATCTGATCTCGAAAGAAGCAAGCGCATCAAAAACCTATAAAATCAGATACGGTCTTTTGACAAAAAGTGGAACTAAGGTTCTTTCCGGAAATTATGATGTTGGAAGTTTTGTTGCTACCAATACCACAACTGGTGAGACTTTCGACACCTATTACGGTGGTGGTTTTCAATTGTTGCCTGCTTATTCAGAAGGTCTTCCTGAAGGAACGTATGAATTTTATGCCATGCAAGGACAAGGCGGTTGGGTAGGATATGGGTCGGTAACTTCTACGGTGTCAGATGCTCAGGTGGATACTGATGGATATGTAACAATTTATATCCCGATTGCTTGGGAAGAATAGTTTTTCTTTGTTTGATTTATAACTTCCTGTGTTTCTCTACTTAATGAGAAAATTTTTAATCTTCATAAATATTTAATAGTTTTTTATTCACATTTACAAGAAATAAATTGTAAATTTATTCTCCCATTTTATCTAATGCTATTTTTACTATGGAGATTGAAGACTATTCATTTATTATGAAATTTGCTTGTATGCTGATTTCAATCCTGCTGGTTCTTTTAGGCTATTATCAGCTTCTTAAAAGAAAAAATTTTAGGAATGGTTTTCGAACGTACGGTTTTGATATTCCCTATTGGAAAAGGTATAAAAGAGATCGCAGGTAGTATTTACACAAACACAAAATTTACTTTAAAAGACAATTATTAATTTAATTGTCTTTTTTTATGAAAATATTTCATTGAGTTTTGATTTATGATTCCAATCATAAATTGATTATGGTTTTAAAATTATATTTGTGTGAGAATTAATTGATAGGTATTAATTTATCTAATTAATAATTTTTTTTCATCATT
>DKLU01000241.1:0-10241 GCA_002455915.1 Chryseobacterium sp. UBA6632 | reverse complement strand
TTTCATCATTTGTGTTTTTAACCTCCTTCGGGAGGTTTTTTTGTTTTATGACCCGAATCATAAAAATAAAAATGGATATATGATTAAATTTGAATATACTTGAACACAAAGTCCTTATATATGTCACACCTTTACTTTTGAAATTCCCTGTTGAAGGGAATTTTTATTTATTAAACAATAAGGTATAATGACTTACATAATAATATCTAATAAAAAATAACTGGAAAAATCTGTTTATTAAGAAAAAATATCTATATTTGTCCCGAAAATTTTTTTTTCATCATTTGTGTTTTTACCTCTCATATCATATGGGAGGTTTTGTTTTTTTTCAAAAGTTTCAAACTTAACTATTCCACTAAAATTATTACATAGCTTCATAATCGGATTTATTTTATTTTTCCTGAAGTTTCCAATCTATCTCACTATAAGTTTTGATAAAAAAGAAAGGCCCGGAAATTTTCCGAGCCTTTACTAATTATTTAGATATGATAATTATTCTTTGATGAACTTTTTCTGAGCCGTACCTTTCACATCTTCGATGTCTATTACGTACACTCCGTTTATCAATTTACTTACATCAATCTTGTTGTTCAAGATCACTCCTGTTGAGATCACCTGCCCGCCCGCATTGTAAAGTTTATAATTAGCTCTTGGGCTAATGTTTTTAACATTCAATATCGTGCTTACCGGGTTTGGATAAATTAAAATATCCGTTTGGTTTGTTGGGTTAGCAATCGGGTTTTTAGTAATTCTCACGGTGTAATCTTCAACTTCTCCATCCTGGAAATTTGTACAGTTTACAGGGATTCCGCCTTTCTGCATTGCTACTCTCATTACTACATATTTATAGTCTGTTAAGCTTACAAAAGCATCTGCCGGAACATTGAATGTACCTGTTACTTTTTCATTTTGATCTAAACCTGCCACGAAGATTCTTTCGTTAATATCGAAGGTTCCGCTTCTGTCGAAATCAATCCAAACTGCAATTCCTGCATCGTTGTTTGTTCCTGAAAGTTTTTTAGAAATTGAAATTTCGTTTCCTGTAGAACCTTGAATCAATTCAATGAATTTCTTTGGATCACCTGTATAATCTGAGTAAGTGGAACCTGTTGTCTCATTAATCATTTCCGGCTTGCCATTTGGCTTCACTGTTACATTTGAAATGTAATTCGCTGTTCCGTTTGCAGACTGCATTTGGCAGTAAACAACTGTTGGCGTAGTGAAGAAGTATGGAGGTGTATATGTACCCGGAGTTCCGCTACATACATTTACAACCTGCATTTCATATTTCGTTAATTCTATTAATCCTGTTAATACAACTGTGTTTGTATTTGAAGGAATATTCGTCCAGCTCGGAATACCTACTTTTCTATATCTCACGATATAACTTGCTCCCGGGAAAGGATCCCAAGTTACAGCTGCTGTAGTAGGAGTAATGTTTGTGATGGTAAGTCCCGGAGGAGGTAAGTCACAAATTCTTTCAGTTATAAATACTTTAGGATTAGACCAAGGGTTTGGAGTAGTTTCTCCCACACACTGATTGGCAATCTGAACCTCATAAGATGTATAAGGAATTAAACTTGTAAGTGCGTAAGAGTTTGCTGGTGCATTTGGTAATGCAATATCTGCGCTCCATCCTGTAGCTCCACTTCCTACAATTCTGTATCTCATAATATACGTAGCATTAGGAACCACTGGTGCCCAAGTTACCGTAGCTGAATAAGCTGTGATATTAGAGATTGTAATGCTTGGTGGAGTAGGATCACATCTTGTAGAAAATGATGTTGTAGGAGAGAATGTTCCTACAGTAGCTCCACAAACTGTTGCGATTTCTACATCATAAATCGTTGCAGGATCTAAGTTTGTAATCGTTAAAGGAATGTTTGCTAATTGCGTTGAAGCATAAGCTGTTTCCCAAGCTCCAGCTGGTGGCCCTTGTTTTCTGTATCTTACCTGATAAGTTACGTTTGCTACTGCCGTCCAATTTACTACTGCTGAATTGTGAGTAATTGTTGTGAATGTAGGCGCAGCCGGAACCACTGTAGAACATGGTCTTAATCTTACTGCATAATCTTCAACCTCACCGTTTGCTACAGGAGTTTGGCACATTACCGGAGCACTTGTACGTCTCAATACAACTCTCATAGTAGTTGTTAAAGGTCCGTTGTATGCACTTGCTGGAACATCAAAATACGCTGCAACTGGAGTTGTAGTACTTGCTGCTGAGTTTAAAACAAGTTCTGAAGCTTCAAAAGTACCGTTTCTGTTAAAGTCAATCCAAACAGATACTGCATCACTTTGTGTAGTTCCTGTCCAACCTTTACCAACAGAAACTTGGTTTCCTATTGATCCAATATCAAGGTTGATTAAAGTAGCCGGAGTAGTATAGCTTGTATAGTTATTCTGAACCGTAGTGTTGCTCATTGGTAAGAATCCTACGTTGGCAGAAGTTACCGTAACATTAGCAATATGATCATTCGTTCCATTACCTGTCATTGTACAGTAAGTTAATGGAGGTGTTGTAAATACTGTAGAAGTAGAATAAGCACCTGTAGAACCACTACATGTTGTAGAAATCTGAACTTGGTAAGTCGTCTGCTCTGTTAAACCTGGAATGGTAATACTGTTTCCTGGAGAAACTACAGTTCCTGCTGCTGTCCAGGCAGTTGTACCCTGAACTCTATATCTGATGTTGTAAGTAGCTCCTAATGCAGGTGTCCAAGTAACAGTAGCTGTAGAAGCTGTAACTGCACCCATCGCAATGTTGCTTGGCGGGTTTGTAGTACACGCTAATAAAGGTTCTCCTTTAAACTGAATTCTAGGAATGTCAGAATATCTGCTGCTTGCCGTTGGCGGGCTTGCAGGATCTGGATTGGTTCCATCTGCATAATAAAGAATACCTCTGTTTGCGCCAGCTGTGTAACCTCCCCAACTTGCTGCTGAACCAGAATATCCTGTTGAATTTTCGTCAACTGCAACAACAATATTGCTGTTCCCATCCCAAATAAATGGTGATGCTAAAGGAATTTCAACCCAAGTACCTGCAGTCATATTAGGTAATGTTCCTGAATAAACTTGCGTTAAACCTGAAAGCGGAACCCAGCTTGTAGTTGTTGCGAAGTTAGCTTGCGTTGTTTGTCCTAAATAAACCACCCATTCATTATAATTTGCTTGAGGTGTTTGAGGTGTAGCTACATAAAATCTGATCGCTGTAATAAAGTTGTTGTTTCCAACAGCATTTGTAAGTTCAGCTTTTGTATAGATTTGTTGAGAATAGTTATATCCGTAGTAAGAATATACAGGAAGATAAGTTGTAACCCCTGTTCCTGTACCAATTTGCCCTGTTGTAAAGGCAGGCCCAGGCATCCAAAGACTCTTATCAGACCCTGAACAAACAGAACGCACCCACCAATAGTAAGTAGTATAAGCTGTTAAACCACTAGGGTTTGCTGTAGTTCCTGCATTGGCAGTACCTACTGTTGCAGCTGTTGGTGCCGTGTTTGTTGTAGAAAGATAATATTCGTATCCGTTTCCTGGTGCCGGAGATGGGCCAGTCCAAGATAAAGATGCTCCGTTTGGAGTTTGAGAATTTACTGTAAGCGCTGTAGGCACATTACAAGTTGGAATATATAAATTCACATTATCCACCGCAATCGGAGGCTGTGTTCCGCCACTTCCATCATTTCTCCACTGGAATACCAAACGCATGGTAGTTCCTGCGAAGCTACTGATGTTAAGCGTTGGGTTCATATAATTTTGCCAAGAACCTTGTAAGTTGATATAATCTGCACCTACCTGAATTCTTCCACCTCCTGTTGTAATTAATGTACCTGCAGTTGGTGTATAAGTAGTTGGAACCAACCATACTTTTAAATAGTCATAAGTACTTTCTCCTTGTCCTTTCCAGTCGTAAGAGAAGATAGCTGTTGTTGCTCCTGCAGGAATTGTAATATCTCTGTAGGCATGTACTGTAGCTTCACTTGTTATCGTATAAGCATTAGCCGTTCCGTTATTATTTGAAATATAAAGAGAACCTCCGGTGTTACCCGTTGCCGTTCCGTAATTCCATTTGTTTGTATAAGTTCCGTTTGTAAATCCAAAATCATTACTTGTTGTAAAGTCTTGTGAATAAGGTAACGGAGCAGGAATCTGTGTTGTGCTGAAGTTTCCTCCCGAAAGCCAAACACTCTTGTCTGTTGCACTACAAACTGAACGTACCCACCAATAGTAAGTTGTACTTGGTGTTAACGAAGGTAAAACTGCTGATGTTACAGGAGCTGCTGTTCCTGTTGTAGCTGCTGTAGGCGCAGTATTCGTTGTAGATAAATAATACTCGTATCCGTTTCCTGGTGCTGTTGTTGGTGCTGTCCAACCAATCGTTGCAGTGTTAGGCCCAATTGCAGAAGTTGCTGGTGCAGAAGGCTGGAAACAAGTTGGAATTAATAATGAAATATTATCCACTGCTGCCGGCGGCTGCGTTCCAAATAAGTCGTCATTCGTCCATTCGTAAACAAGACGCATCGTATTTCCTGCAAAAGTACTTACGTTTAGAGCGTAATTTGTATACGATTGCCAAGTCGTCACCTGATTGAAGTATCCTCCAACCTGAATTCTTCCACCACCTGAAGTAATAGCAGTACCTGCAGTTGGAGTATAAGTGCTTGGAACCATCCAAACTCTTAAATAATCGTATGTACTTTCACCATTGGCTTTCCAATCAAACATAAAGGTAGCCAAAGTAGATCCCGCCGGAATTGTAAAATCTTTGTATGCATGAGATACAGATGTACTACCTGTAGAATATGCATTCGCAGTTCCGCCGTTGTTCGTAATGTAAATAGAACCACCAGGGTTACCGGCTACGGTACCATAGTACCAAACATTGGTTTGCGTTCCGTTTACAAAAGTAAAGTCGTTGGCTGTAGAAAAGTCCTGACTGTACGGTAATGATGTGGCCTGACCATAGGCATTGGGGACGAGTCCAATGTCAAGAAGGCACAGAAGAAGTACTAAAATAGTAGAGAGTTTCTTCATAAGTTGTTGTTGTTATTTATATTAATCTTACAAATTTAAATCGTTTTTTACTTATTTTTAGTATACGTGGCGAGGTTTTTTTTGTAAAATTTATAAATCTTTCTGGTTGAAAATTATTGAAATTGTTATCTAAAAGCGGGATTAACATTAATTTTTTAAGTCTAATATTTGTGAGAATTTAAACAAACGCTTAATCGGTAATTTATTTCTGTTGTTTAATGATTTTATATTCAGTGTTTTATAGCTTGTTTGGACTAAACAGGTATCTATTTCTTATAAATGATTCCCGAAATTGGGATTGAAGAATTATGATAAAAACAGCTAGTATTTTACTATATTTTCAATTGAAATAATATTGATGTATTTTGTTTTCTTTCAAAAAAAATCATAAAATACGCTTAATCATTTCTAATCATTCAAATTTGTTTATTATCGAAAAATTGCCATTGTGATAAATCAGGTTCACTTATTAAGATAAATTGTATCGTCGAAGAAATAGATAGAATTATGTACTGCCCAAGAATTTTTTAGTTTGAAAACTGATTTCAAAGGTTAATTTTTTATTAAAAATATTTAAAATTTATTAAAATATTCTTAAAGTGGGAATTTGAAATAAAATTGGCACAATTTTTCAATATAGTATGTAACTCATGTTTAATTTGAGTTTTCATGGTTATTAGTTTTTATCCTCAGAGAAGTCTGAGGATTTTTTTGTTTTTAATAGTCGAAATCAAATAAGTAATTGTATCTGCTGTTTTCTACCTCTGAAATAAAGTTATAATAATCCGGGAAAATTTGCCCCCTTACATCTTTTACATAGAAAATTTTTCTTTCTGTATCAAAATTAAATTCAATCTTTTTAAAAGCATTTTTTCCGATGATCATTAGGAAATGATAGATGCTTAAAATGTGTAAATTGTCTTTTTTTAGATGGCTGCCACTGTTTTTACAGATTTTAATACTTGTGGTTTCAATAGTTATAATCGTCATATTAATAATTTTGTGTGCGATAAAATTATTAATATGCTAAACTTTATATTATGATTTAAAGTATAGTATTCACTAATTAGGGTTTTTTTTCGTATATTTGCAATGTCTCTTACTAAGAGACGTTTTTTTTCATCATTTGTGTTTTTATGACCTCCTGTTCTCAGGAGGTTGTTTTGTTTATGTACTTTTCTTATTTTGATTTAAAAAAAATTATATAAAAAAATATTTGTAGATAAAAAATACCACAAAAATTCATTTTTACATGAATATAACCTTGACTGGCATAGTGGTTGAATATGATAGTACAACACTTTATTATAATATCTTTCAAATTTTAATCCTTGGCTTCGGTTGAGGATTTTGTGTAATAATCACTATGAAAAACGTCATTAAATTGTGCTTTAAGAAAATATAGAAAGATTGTTATACTTTTGAAATGGCCTGATAAAATACTTTATCTGTAACCACAATTCCTCCTTTTGCGCGCCATCCTTGAAGAATATATTCGTTGACTTCTTGTTCTAAAGAATCTAAAAATAAGTTGTGTAATACTTTGTAATTCATAATATTGTTATTAGATCTTCCTAATATACAAAAAGTGATCGAATTTAAAATTGTGCTAATGAATGGTCAGGAATAATCAACAAAAAACCTCCAATCATAAGATTAGAGGTTTCTGAGGTGCCTAGCGGATTCGAACCGCTGTAGATGGTGTTGCAGACCACTGCCTAGCCGCTCGGCCAAAGCACCGTTTTTACCATTTTTGAGGTGTGCAAATATAGTAAAATTCTTTATTCAACCAAATTTTTTTAAGCAATTTCTTTAGTGCCCAAGCTGTCGATTTCGCTTTTTATCTGAATTTCAGCTTCATAATTTTTAATATTAATCACGTTGGTGTCGCTCCAGTTGTCGTGCCAACCATTGCCTCCTCCTAAAAATGAAATAGCATCAAACGGTACAACTCTAGATAAACACCTATAAAGTATTTGCTGTCTTGTTGGTTTTTCACCATCTATGCTAATTACTTTTGTATTAGTAACGAGCTTCCCAAGAGATCGACCGTCGGTTAAGCTTTCCCACAAATAATAATAAATTAATATGACAAAACTTCCGCTGAGGTATTCCCATAAAAATCCTCCGTTATTATAAAAGTAAAAGAAATTAATAGAAGTCATATTATAAAGTAGAATACTTGCAGTTGATAAAATGAGGTTGATAACAGATATTGCAATGATGTCTATTAGATAATTGGCAAATCTGCTGCCTTTTGATGCTTGATTGTTGTGAACAATTTTTAAATATTTTCTCATGTTTAGTTATTGGTTTTAAGTTTTTACATTCCGTTTAATAATAATTTTAAAGAAGCATTAGTATCAATCACAGCAGTGATTCCTGTTGAGGTTAAAAGTATTTTAGAGGGCTTTAAATTGAAAACTCTGCCGTTCATTTTTAACCCTTTATAATATTCTTTGTTAAATGCATCTTCAATACTTTTTTTAGCATTTTCTTCTAATTCCTGAGTCGGAATTCCGTATTCCTGCTCAATCATCTTTACAATTTTCCCCTGAAACAAAACCGAAGCCGTTTTATGCAAAATATTCATCGTTTTCAGCTTGAATTTTGTATTCGACAACACAATTTTCCTTTTCATTTCATCATATATCGGAATTCCCGAAATAATCGCGGTTCCTTTAATATAACCTTCTGTTTGGGCTCCAATCATAATTTTATCATCAATTCCGTAGACGCGAATATCCGTTATTTTTACCTTTGAGTTCTGAATATCAAATTCTTTATTCAAAAAAGTTTGCCTTGCAATATTGCTAGCTTCGGTGAAAGGAATATTCGCTGTCGTCTGAAGTGAAAACTGATCTGCCAAATTCTGTGAAAAATTAAAATTCGCCGCAGAATTTATTGTTGGAGAAGCTGCTGGTTTCGCTCCTGTAAAGGTTTCAGAGTATACGTCAATTCCTAAGTTGGTATTGATCTGATTTCCATAAAATTTCAATGGTGTAATATTGACAGAAATCGGCGTCACTTTCAGCCACGTATTATATTCTTCCGAAATATTGAACGGTTGTGAAAAAACATTCCATGCCATCACCGCATATTTTTGAAAATTAAGCTGTGTCGCCATTTGCTGATCAATGGTCTGGCTAAATTTCACCTGCTGTTCCTTCAAACTTTTTTCCACCAAAGAAGTAATCGGAATCTGAATTCTTCCAAAATCAAGCACAGGCTTGGTCACCCATCTGAAACCGTTGGGTTGCGTTTTAGTGGTAATCGTCCAGTTGTTTTTAAAATTTAAGGTCGTATTGAAAGACATCACCGTTTCAAACGTTGTATTCTGATAACTGTAAACACCTAAGGTTCCGATACCTTTTTCAGCCCAAATCTTCAGCGGAACTTCGATTAATAAGTTATTATTCGTTCCTCCCACAAGACGTATTGCACGGGTTTTCCAGACTTTTACTTTAAACTGATCGTTATTATTATCGGTATAAGAATCGTCCTGATAAATGAGGTCGCCCACCGAAGCGTTGATCATATTGCTGATCTCCAAAAGAGGAATGGTCACCGGCATTGTAATGCTGGATTTTATCTTCGGAAAATTATACGGATTCGGCTGCGTACTTACACTTGTTTGCCCGAAAACACAGGCAAAAGTAAATAGAAATAATATTTTGATGAATTTCAAGTCTTTATGTTTTAATAAACGAAAGTAATAATAATTTTAATTTTCAGGTTTAAAACTTTGTTCAAGTTCAACGCTGGCTCCTTTCATTTCTCCTTTCATCGGAGGGGAGGTCTTGGTTATTTTTAATTTAATATAATCAATCTGCGAAAATTTTTCATGAATTTTAGAAATGATTCTTCCAGCAACATGTTCCAGTAATTTAGAGTTGATTTTCATTTCATCATGAATAATATCGTTGATATCTGCATAGCTGATGGTGTCATTCAAATCATCAGATTCTGCGGCTTTCCACAGATCGGTGTGAAGTTCCACATTCAGAATATAATAGGTTCCGATAATATTTTCTTCAGGCAGAACTCCGTGATAAGCATATATTTTTACGTCTTCAAGATAAATCTTGCTCATATTTTTCTAATTTTTATTAAGCAAAAATCGTTTTAATTCTTCAAAATCGGGAGCTATTTCTGTACTTTTTTTATCTTTTTTCATTAAATCTTGTAATGATTCAGGTAACTCAATTTTAATATTGGTCGCTTTTTCTACGGCATCAGGAAATTTTACAGGATGCGCGGTTTCCAAAATAAATCCTTTTTTATTTGGATTTTCCGTTAAATATTTTTTCAAGGCTGCATAAGCAACGGCTCCGTGAGGTTCCAATAAATAATTATCTTTTTCATAAACCTCACGAATTATGTGTAAAGTTTCCTCATTATTAATAGAATAACCAGAAATTGTATGTTGCAAATTTTGAAATTCATTTTCAAAAAGCTCCAGAATTCTCACAAAATTACTCGGATTGCCAACATCCATCGCATTCGAAAGGGTAGCAATCGTTTCTTTAGGTTCTAATTTTTGAGTTTTTAAATACTGAGGAACTACATCATTTTCATTACAGGCAGCAATAAAATGTTCAGCAGGAAGTCCTCTGAGATGTGCTAAAATTCCGGCACAAATATTCCCGAAATTCCCACTTGGAACACAAATCACAGGATTTTCTTTTTCCAATTTCTGCCATTGTTTTAAAGCCAACAAATAATAAATCTGCTGAGGAAGCCATCTTGCCACATTAATAGAATTCGCCGAAGTCAAGAATAAAGTTGAATTGATTTCGTCATCTGCAAAAGCCTGTTTTACCAAATTTTGACAATCATCAAAACTGCCGTCAACTTCCAGTGCTGAAATATTTTCACCTAAAGCGGTCAATTGCTTTTCCTGAACTTCACTCACCCGATTTTTGGGATAAAGAATAACAACATTAATATTTTCTGTATTGTAAAAACCATTAGCCACCGCTCCTCCAGTATCACCAGAGGTTGCTACCAAAACGGTCACCTTTTTATTTTCATCTTTCAAAAAATAAGAAAGGCATCTGCTCATAAATCGGACTCCAAAATCTTTAAAAGCCAAAGTCGGTCCATGAAAAAGTTCTAAAGAATAGATGTTTTCATTGATTTTTTTCAAAGGAATTTCAAAATTGATAGTTTCTGAAACGATTTGCTTTAAAACATCAAGCGGAATT
>DKLU01000460.1 GCA_002455915.1 Chryseobacterium sp. UBA6632 | reverse complement strand
GGAAATTATAAAAGGCTTGTGGGTTTTGAATATTAAATTATTGTTTCTGTAATAATAGTTAAAAAGAAATCCAAATAATAATTGTATCTTTGCAAAAATTTTAAAATATTTAATGAATTTATTTACGGAAACCAATTTAAGTCCTGACATTCTAAAGGCAATTGGCGAACTGGGTTACGAAAGCCCGACAGAAATCCAAAAACAGACTATCCCTTTTATTCTTTCAGATATTCGCGATCTAATCGCACTTGCGCAGACAGGGACAGGCAAAACAGCAGCGTTTTCGCTTCCGATTTTGGATATGATTGACGAGACGAGTCGCAAAATCCAATTATTGGTGCTTTGTCCGACACGAGAATTATGTCTTCAGATTACAAAAGACATTAAAAATTACTCTAAATACATGAGAGACATCAAAACGACAGCAGTTTATGGTGGAAGCAGTATTATGGAGCAAATCAGATCTTTGAAGGATAAGCCGCAAATTATTGTGGGAACTCCGGGTAGAGTGATTGATTTAATTAACAGAAAAGCGCTAGACTTTTCGGCAATTCATTGGTTGGTTTTAGACGAAGCTGATGAAATGCTTTCAATGGGTTTCAAAGACGAATTGGAAACAATTTTGAGCGAAACTCCTGAAACGAAACAAACTTTCTTATTCTCGGCTACGATGAGTAAAGAGGTGGAAAGAATTTCTAAGAATTATTTGACAAAACCACACAGAATTTCTGTAGGTTCTATTAACGAGGTTAAAAAGAACATTAAGCATGAATATTATGTGGCAGGATACCGTCAGAAAAAAGAAGCTTTGAAGAGATTGATCGATTCTAACCCGAATCAATATTCAATCATTTTCTGTAGAACAAGAATGGAAACTCAGGAAGTTGCTGATTTCTTGATGCAGAATGGTTATGCAGCAGATGCACTTCATGGTGATCTTTCTCAGGCTCAGAGAGATACGGTGATGAAGAAGTTCAGATTGAAAAACATCGATATTTTGGTAGCAACAGACGTTGCAGCGAGAGGATTGGATGTAAACTCTCTGACTCACGTTATCCACTATTCTTTACCTGATGATCCGGAAGTATTCGTTCACAGAAGTGGTAGAACGGGGAGAGCAGGAAAAGACGGTGTTTCAATTGCTTTAATTAAGCCTGAAGAAAGCAGAAAATTAAAACAGATAAAATCAGTAACTAAAATTGAGATCAATGAGGCTAAAATCCCAACGGGAGAAGAGGTGATCAAAGCTCAGGTAGGTGGTGTTTTTGAAAGTCTGTTTGAAGTACATGAAGATTTCTTTGAATTTGATGATTCTTTAATTCCTGATTTGTCAGCGTTTTCAAAAGAAGAATTGGTTCACAAATTACTTCAGTTCCAATTGAAAGACCTTGCTCTTTATTACAAAGACAGACATGATCTTGTAGAACAGAAGCTAAGCAGCAGAGATGATGATGGCGGAAGAAGAGATAGAAGAGATCGTGACAGAGGTAGAGACCGCGATAGAGGCGAGAGAGGAGATAGAAGAGAGCGTGGTGGAAAACCAAGAAGAAAAAATGAAAACATGGTAAGATTCTTCTTTAATCTTGGTAAAAAAGATCAATTGAAGAAGCTGGATGTTTTAGATATAATCAATAAAGCTACATCGAACGGTAAGACGAAGAAAAGAGCTGAAATCGGAGATATCGAAATTTTAGAGAAATTCTCTTTCTTTGAGGTTGAAAAATCGTTCAAAGGAGATCTTTTGAGCAACATTCAATCAATGAAATTCAGAGGTAAAGATATGAGAGCTGAAGAGGCTAACTAAACTCATTTTCAAATATATAAACCGGCTTTAATGCCGGTTTTTTTGTATACTAATGAAGTGTGAATCCAATGTTAACAAAACTTAATGTTATATAGTTTCAGGTAAGATGGTTTTTTAGGAAATTTGCAGTCAAAATTATAAAAACTTTACAATGGGAATTGGTAATATTTTCCACGCTTTTCAACCGAAAGATAAAATCTTCTTTGTGCTTTTCGAAAAAGTAACAGAAAACCTGGTAGCAATGTCTGAGGAATTCAATCACGGAATTAAAGATTTCGATCTTAATGATGATTCTATGTTGAAAAAGATGAGCGATTATGAGCATAAAAATGATGAGCTTACTCACGAGATCTTCGTAGAATTGGGGAAAAACTTCATCACTCCTTTCGATAGAGAAGACATCCACACGTTGGCAACAGGTTTAGATGATATCGCAGATTATATCTACGCATCTACAAAATATATCTTCCTTTACAAGTCGCCTGAAATGAAGGCGTATTCAGATTTCTCTTTACTAATCCACAAAGCATGTCTTGAAATTCAGAATGCAATGAAAAACCTTAAGGGGTTTAAAAACATGGAGCAGGTAAAGGAAGCTTGTATCAAAGTAAATTCTATTGAAAACATTGCAGACGACCTTCTTTCAAATTCTATGGTAGAATTGTTCGAAACAAACGATGCGATCAACATTATTAAAATTTCATCTGTACTTAATTATCTTGAAGTAGTAACCGACAAGGCTGAAGATGTTGCCAATACGATTGAGAACATCATGATTAAATACGCTTAATTTAATAATTATAATTAAACAATGGAATTTCCGATTTTACTTATAGTTATTATTGCTTTGGCTTTGATCTTTGATTACATTAATGGTTTTCACGATGCAGCCAACTCAATTGCGACTATTGTTTCTACAAAAGTTTTAACTCCGTTCCAGGCCGTTCTTTGGGCAGCACTTTGGAATTTTGCAGCGTTCTTTATCGCTGCGTATATTATTGGAGAGTTTAAAATTGGTAATACGATTGCCAAGACAGTGAATGAAAATTTTATCAACCTTGAAGTAATATTTTCCGGTTTGGTTGCGGCCATCGCATGGAATTTATTGACTTGGTGGTTTGGTATTCCTTCATCTTCATCTCACACCTTGATTGGTGGATTTTTAGGAGCAGCACTAATGCACGCTTTCATGATGGATTATCATGATGTAGCTGCAGCACAACCTGCGTTAGGAACATGGGCTACTTTGAAAGAAGCTGCTCATCAGGTAACCACGCAAAGTGTTGTAAAATTTGACAAAGTAATTCCTATTTTCCTGTTCATTTTCATGGCGCCGATCATAGGGATGATTATTTCAATTATCATTACCTTAATCATTGTTCACCTTTATAAAAGATCAAACCCACACAAGGCAGATCAGTCATTCAAGAGATTGCAGTTGGCTTCTTCCGCGTTGTTTAGTTTAGGTCACGGTTTGAATGATGCTCAGAAAGTAATGGGTATTATTGGGGCGGCATTGATCTATTATCATGTGAATATGCTTCAGGATCCTATTTATTTGAATATTCCTTCTGCAGGACGTTTCGATTATTTCGCTGAACACTATCTTTGGGTTCCTTTGGTATCGTTCTTAGCGATTGGTTTAGGAACAATGAGTGGGGGTTGGAAGATCATCAAAACAATGGGGACTAAAATTACAAAAGTAACTTCATTAGAAGGGGTAAGTGCTGAAACTGCGGGAGCGATCACGCTATTCATTACCGATCATTTTGGTATCCCGGTTTCTACAACACACACCATTACAGGTTCTATCATCGGGGTAGGTCTTACAAAAAGAATTTCTGCCGTAAGATGGGGAATCACAGTAAGTCTTCTTTGGGCTTGGGTGCTTACCATTCCTATTTCGGCTATTGTTGCAGGAATTACTTACCTTTTGGTGACATTTTTCTCTTAAAACATAAATTTTTGTCAAGTCCTGAAATAACGATACACAAAAAATAATCGTTATGAAAGAACCATTAGAAACGCATTATGTAAGGCGTACACAGAAAGATTACAGTTTGAGTTTAAAACTTCAGCTTGTAAAAGAAATTGAATCGGGAAAATTAGGAATTACCGAATGTCGTAAGAAATATGCAATACAATCTCGCTCTACCGTTGTGAATTGGCTTAGAAAATATGGTAACTTTGATTGGGACAATCAAACACCAAATGCTATGCAAAAAACACCAGAACAAAGAATTATGGAACTGGAGGCTGAAGTAAAATTACTTGAAAAACAAAAAGCCTTCCTGGAAAAACAAGCCTACATTGCCGATAAAAAAGCAATTTTCTTCGATATGATGATCGATCTTGCCGAGAGTGAATATGATATTGACATCAGAAAAAACTCCGCATCCGCACAATCAATAACTTCCGCAGAAGAGAAAAAGAAACATTAGTTTTTACCTGTGGATTGTCCGGAGTGGATAGACAAGTCTATTATCGAAGTTTAAAACGTAGCGCAGTGCGTATTAGCAAGGTCCAGCAAGTGGTCGCCTTGGTGAAAGAAAAGCGAATGATACAACCCAAAATTGGCGGCAAGAAACTGTATTTTATGTTGAAAGAACCTCTAAAATTATTGAATATTGGCAGAGATAAATTCTTTGATATTTTGCGAGCCAATCCTTTACTGATTGTTCCCAAGAGAAGCTATCACCTCACGACAAACTCGCATCATCGCTTCAGAAAGCATAAAAATTTGATATTGGATTACCAGATCACCAAACCCAATCAGGTTTGGGTTGCAGATATTACGTATATTGGAAATAGGGCGAATCCGAGTTATTTAAGCCTGATAACTGATGCTTATTCCAAGAAAATCGTGGGACATCATGTTGCAGATAATTTGAATACGGAAAGCAGTTTGATTGCCTTGAAAAAAGCTTTAAAAAATAAAAAAGTTAGTTTAAAATCATTAATCCATCACTCGGATAGAGGTTTGCAATATTGCTCTAATGAATATCAAAAAATATTGCAAAAAAACAATATAGCATGCAGCATGACGCAAAACTCAGATCCGTATGAAAATGCAGTAGCAGAAAGAATTAATGGTATTTTAAAACAAGAATTTGATATTGATAAATATAATATGGAAACTAAATGGAGAAGAAAACTCGTGGATGAATCTATTGATATTTATAATGAAATCAGACCTCATTTTTCAAACCATTATTTAACACCAAACCAAATGCACGAGCAGTCTGAATTAAAAATGAAAACCTATAAAACAAAAAACCAAAGCAAAAACGTTTTTGCTTTGGTTTAATTAAATTATTTTTAACCTATAATCTGTATCGGATTTTTAGGACGAGACA
>DKLU01000092.1:10581-10800 GCA_002455915.1 Chryseobacterium sp. UBA6632 | reverse complement strand
ATTATGATTTAATTTTTATTGAATTTAAGGCAGATATTAAAATTTATTAATATTATTTGGTAGGTATTATGGTATTTTATATATTTGGAAAATATTTTAAAAGGATATTAAGGATAAAAAAAGGAATTTCTGTTCAAGTTAATTTTTTTTATAAATTAATTTGAATAGAAAATTAGACTTATTATAAATTTTAAAACAATAAAAACACACAAAAAATGA
>DKLU01000092.1:482-10408 GCA_002455915.1 Chryseobacterium sp. UBA6632 | reverse complement strand
AAACACACAAAAAATGAAAAAAACACAAACACATATTTCAATTTCCGGAATTTTCCAACCGTACCTTTGCTACACTTATAACTAAGCCGATTGTTTAACAATCGTTAGCACACACCTTATCCTTTTAATTAAGGAAATCTTGAAAAATAATTTAACATAAATACACATTGAAATGAATTTTAAACACTTTTACCCATTACTCGCTGTTTTTGCTTTCAGCGGCGCATACGCCCAAGTAGGGATAAACACCCCTCAACCGCAATCTACATTTGATATTGTAGGAAATGCAGCTTCTACCTCTGCAAAAGATGGGGTTACTGCACCAAGAATTACGAGACAGCAGTTGGCAGCTAAAGTTGCCGGAACCTATGCTGCTGCACAAGCAGGGACATTAGTATATGTTACCAATGCTGGAACGCCTACAGGAACTACTCCCAGCTTGGCACAAACAACAGATATTACCAAAACGGGATATTACTATTTTGACGGTACAATTTGGAAGCAGATCTCTGATACAGACTCGCCTTCTGTGAATATTTATAATTCTGATGGAACTTTAACAGGAAATAGAATTGTAAGTCAGGGATCAAATACGTTAGCTTTTAATGGAACGGTTGCTAATTCTTTTTCAGTAAACAAAAGCAATGTAAGCAATCCAGTATTATCAGTTGATACAAACAATAACAGGGTAGGTATCAGTACTTCTTCTCCTACAGGAAAGTTTGATATCGTTTCAGATAATGAAGGAGCAGGAGCTGGTAATGATTTCAACTTTAGAGGTTTTGGAAACTCTAAAAATCCTGCACTCTTTCTGTCTTCAGCGGGAGGTACACTTGCAGCACCTACTAATTCTACGAATGGAGATCTTGCAGGATCCATCTTTTTCAGTAGTAGAGCGAATAATACAAATGTAAGTTCTTCAATTGCCTCTACCTATAGAGGCGATGGTGCAACAAATCTTACTGATTTGGCATTCAGTACATCAAATGCAGAAAGAGTAAGGATAGATCCTACAGGAAATGTAGGTATTGGTACTACGGTTCCTCAAAATAGATTAGATCTAGGTGCGACTGCAGGATCAAGCATTACAGATGTTGCCGGAAAAAAACTGGCGGTATATAATACAGCTACAGGAACTTCTTTTTATGGATTAGGAGTAAGTAGTAATACGCTTCAGCTTCATGCTAGCTCTGCGGCTACAGATGCTCCAGGAGCAGTTCTTACTAATACAGGGAATTTTGGTATAGGCAATACGAGTCCAAGTGTAAAATTGGATGTAAATTCAGGAGGAACTTCTACTGCGCCAGTTACTGCTGTAAAAATTGTAGATGGAAATCAGGCAGTTGGAAAGGTACTAACCTCGGATGCAACTGGTTTAGCTACCTGGCAAACTCCAGCTACACAATCGAGTGTAAATATTTATAATACAGACGGATCCATTACAGGAAACAGAACAGTAACACTAGGAGCTAATACATTAGCATTTGCTTCAACTGCAGTTAATGGTTTCTCGGTAGATGGAACCACTTTGTCTGTAGATGCCGCGAATAATAGAATAGGGTTTGGAACTATAGCCCCAGTCACTAAATTTGATATTGTTGCTGATAATGCAGGAGCAGGAGCAGGAGCAGGAAACGATATGAATTTCACAGGGTATGGGACTTCGAAAAATCCAGCATTATTTTTATCATCGGCAGGGGGAACTCTTGCTGCACCAACCAATCTGGTGAATGGCGATATTGCAGGAAGTATCTATTTCACGTCTCGAGCTAATAATAGTGGAACAAACTCTATTATTTCATCTGCTTACCGTGGCGATGGAACTACAGCATTAACAGATTTAATGTTTGCTACTTCAGGAACAGAAAGAATGAGAATAGATCCTATAGGAAATGTGGGTATCGGAAATGCTTCTCCAACCGTAAAATTAGATATTAATTCAGGAGGAACTTCTACGACACCGGTTACGGCAGTTAAAATTGTGGATGGTAACCAGGCTGCAGGCAGAGTCTTAACTTCTGATGCTAACGGTTTAGCTACGTGGCAGGATGCTGCTACGAGTGCAAGTGTAAATATTTATAATACTAATGGCTCATTAACAGGGAACAGAGTAGTAACACAAGGTGCCAATACTTTAGCATTTACTTCTACTGCGACTAATGGATTTTCTGTAGATGGAGCTACCTTATCGGTGGATGCAGCAAATGACCGAGTGGGTATCGGAACTACTGCTCCTGTAGCAAAAATAGATGCGGTAGGAACTACTTTTGGGATGAGAACGGCAGGAATTGGTACATGGGATAATCTTTGGTTTGATTTAGCTAATACCTCTGCACCAGCTATTAATGCTTCTGGAGCTGAAACAGGATTACAGTTTAAAGTAGGAGCAAATGTTACAGGAACTTATGGAGATGGGCAAACATTAACAACCGTAGCTACTATGAGACCTAATGGAAATATGGGTATCGGCACTGCAAACCCAGCAACAACATTACACGTTGCTACTACCGATGAGGGAATTATTTCTGAAAGATTTGCTTCAGGAGGTGGAAACTGGCCAACTTTGGTATTAAGACGTAGTGGGTCTGCAACATTGGGAACTAATGCGGCGGTGGCATCTGGTAACGGTTTAGGAGCAATCGTTTTTGCAGGAAATACAGGATCAGGATATAATACAGATTATACCGGAACAAGTAGCAGTATTCGTTCTAACAGTACACAGGCTTTTTCTGGAAGCGCGATGGGATCTAATATGACCTTCTTTACGGTAGCAAACGGAACTAATGCCGCGGCTCAAAGAATGATTCTTACCCATGACGGAAATGTGGGAATCGGAACATCTACACCTACCTCTTTGCTTTCTGTAAATGGTTCGGCAGATAAACCTGGTGGAGGTTCTTGGGGAACTTTCTCGGATAGAAGAGTGAAAAAAGATATCAATGAGTTTAAAGATGGTTTAAATGTAATCAATCAGTTGAAGCCTGTAGTGTACAAGTATACTGAAAAATCAGGATATACAGATCTTAATAAAGAATATGTAGGATTCATTGCACAAGAAGTAGAAAAAGCAGCGCCTTATATGGTAAATGTGATAGATGATTCTGCAAAAAGCGGTTTGAAAGATAAGAGAGAACTTGATGAAAGTGCGTTGACTAAAATTTTGGTAAATGCGGTGAAAGAACAACAAAAAGAAATTGAATTATTGAAAACTCAAGTAAAAGAATTGCTAGAGCTTAATAAAAAGAAGTAATAATTCAATCTTTAAATTAAAAGTGCTCGTTTTATAATTGTTTCGGCGAATAATTCTAATTACGGAAATACAAGACACCTGTTTTGACAGGTGTTTTTTTTTGTATAAATATTGAATTTTAAAAAGATATTTTTTTAATCATTTTAAGTTTAATGATTAATTATTTTTAATATTAGTTGGCAGATATTATTATAATTTATATATTTGAAGGTCTTTGGGTGAATATCAATAATTAAAATATATCTGTTGCAGGATATATTTAATTATACAATTACAGCTTTGCTGGTATTTTTGAATATTTTGAACTTAGAAAAAAACTTGCCATGAAAATACATGTATTCTTAACTGAAACCAAGCAGTTTAGATATTCATATCATTTCAATTTTCACAATTCATTTTTTCTTCTATAATTATCATAAGACAGATTTAAGTTTAAATTAAATAACGATTATAATATGAAAAAAATTAAACATTTTTACCCTTTAATTGCAGTCTTTGCTTTTTCAGGTTTATACGCCCAAGTAGGGATAAATACTGCTAATCCGCAATCTACACTTGATGTTGTTGGAAATGTAGCTTCTACATCTTCTAAGGATGGAGTTACTGCGCCAAGGCTTACAAGACAACAGCTCGCAGCAAAAGCCGCCGGAACCTATGCGGCAGCACAGTTGGGTACCTTGGTGTATGTTACTGATGCTACTACGCCAACCGGAACTACACCCAGTTTAGCACAAACTGCTAACATTGCCAAAGCAGGATACCATTATTTTGACGGAACAACCTGGAAGCAGCTTACAGATGTTGATACTGTAACTTCATCGGTAAATATTTATAATTCAGACGGTACACTTACGAGCAATAGAGTAGTGACGCAAGGAGCCAACACCTTAGCATTTACTTCTACGGCAGTAAATGGGTTTTCTGTAGATGGTTCCACTTTATCTGTAGATGCAGCTAATGACAGAGTAGGATTGGGAACTACCATTCCACGATCAAGATTCGAGATCGTATCAGACAATGTAGGAAGTGGCGCGGGTAACGATTTTAATTTTACAGGCTACGGAACATCTAAAAATCCGGCTTTATTCTTGGCTTCAGCAAGTGGTACGGCAGCAGCTCCAACCAATTTATTGGTAAACGATATTATTGGAGCACTGTACTTTACACCTCGTGTAAGTGGTGCATTTCCTACGGGATCCAGTATTGTTGCCAATTACAGAGGCGATGGAACAACCAATCTTACTGACTTGGCGTTTGCTACTTCCAATGCAGAACGTGTAAGAATTGATACTAGTGGAAATGTTGGAATAGGAAATACCGCACCCACGGTAAAATTAGATGTCAATTCCGGAGGAACTTCTACTACACCAATTGCAGCGGTAAAAATCGTAGACGGAAATCAGGCGGCAGGTAAAATTTTGACTTCCGATGGTACTGGTGTAGCGACTTGGCAAACCCCTGCCGTACAATCGAGTGTAAATATTTATAATACAGATGGAACACTTACAGGAAACAGAGTGGTAACGCAAGGTGCTAGTAACCTAACTTTTAATGGAACCACGGGTAATTTAATTGTTCAGTCAAATAATAATGGAGCTCAACGTTCATATTTTTCAAATACCAATACTGGAGCTAATAGCCGCATGGATGTTGCGGTTGCAGCAGGAACTGGAGGTGTATATTGGGGGGTAGATAATGGTTCTGGTATTTTTGGTTCTGGCTCTAAAGGCTACCTGGATAACCGCTCTGGAGGAAGATTCGCTTTTGGATCAACAGGAGTTGAGCAGATGACTATAGCGACTAATGGAAATGTGGGGATTGGAACTGCTGCTCCTAATAGTATTCTTGATCTGGGAACGTCCAACGGAGCAGCAAGTGTAACAGCGGCAGCGGGTAAAAAATTAGCAATCTTCAACAATGCAGCAGGTACAGATTTTTATGGTTTGGGGATTAATACCAATTATCTTCAGTTCCATGCAGGATCTGTAGCAACAGCGGCACCGGGAATGGTGTTGGGAACTTCAGGAAATGTAGGAATTGGCTCTACGGCTCCAGCCAGAAAATTGCAGGTAGAAGGAGCGGGATTATTTAATGCTGCAGTCACTACGGCAACTACCAAAGATGCTATTGATATTAATATCGGGCAGGATGGTTTTACCTATGGAAATAGAACAGATAATTTTGGGATCAATATAAGATCAGCTTCTACGGTAGGCACAGGCTCTGTTGCCAGATTCAATTTTGGAGATACCAATACAACTACGGCAGGTACAGGAAAGTATTTATCATTTAGCGTAGGTAATGGACTTAACGAACTGATGTACCTTACAGATACTAACAGTGGCAGAGTGGGAATAGGTACCACTACTCCAAGTGCTAAAGTCTCCATTTCTTCGTCTATTGCAGGCGCAGTATTATCTTTACAAAATACAAGTATTACAGGAAATCCTACCTTAAACATTTATCCCGGCTATACTTCTAATGGGGCAACTATTTCTCCTGGAAACCAATATGCCGTAGTATTTGATCAGGATCCGGGGGTAACTACAGGAACCAATAGAGCACTGTACGACTTCCATGGTGAAGTAAGAGCGGTAAGTACTTCTACACTTTCAGATATCCGATTGAAAAAAGATATTATTAATCTTAACGAATACGGATTAAAAGAAATCATGAAAATACAGCCTAGAAGATATCATTTTAAAGAATACGATACCCCAGATATCGGAGTAATTGCTCAAGAGCTAAAAGCTGTTGTTCCAGAATTAGTTAACGGTAACGAAAATGAAGGATTACTTTCTGTAGATTATTCAAAACTATCTTTGATTCTTATTAACGGGATGAAAGAACAGCAGGCAGAAATTAAAGAACAAAAGAAAGAAATAGATCTTTTGAAACAGCAGGTGAAAGAATTGATAGAACTTAATAAAAAATAAATTTTCAATTTTTTTTAGATAAAGGTTCCCATTTATCGCTATTTAGGCAAAAAATTCTAATAACACAAATACAAAAACATCTGCTTGGGCAGGTGTTTTTTTTCATTATTATATGAATTTGTCTTTTTTAAAATAATTTAAAAGTAAGTGATGAAACAGTAATCTTGAGAGAAGTTGTAATTGGTATTCGTTAATTATTAGTAAAAAGTAGTGAAGATGAATAGTTAAAACTTACCATTTGTTGTTAAAATCTCATCATTTTATTATGTAAGATATGATTTGATAATTTTTTATAGTGTGTTAAAGAAAAAATAAAAATGTAACAACTTTAACAGGTTTTTGTCATGAAAAAGGGATAAATATTTAAGTAGATACAAAAATAAAATAAAAGGTCAATGATGTTTTTTTCGTTATTTAGATAAAATAGATGTTGTAAATAAAACACAATTTGGAGAATAAAAATATAATTTATTTATTTTTAATCAGAATGAAGTGAAATATATTTTAAAATTTATTTCTTTAATTATTCAATATATTGCAGAAATTATTAATTATTTTTAACATTGTTTGGCGTATATTAAGAAAATTTATATATTTGGTACTGTATTGAACGGAAAATTATAGGTAATTAATGAGCTTTTAAAAGTTTATAATTTACTTAATACATCAGTTAGAGATTTGTATATATTAATTAACATTTTTTACACCAACTAAAAACACTTGCCATGGAAGAAAGAAGACTTTATTTGCCAAAAGAAATTATATACAGATTTCCTTCTTTAGATATCCTTTTGTGATATATCTTACTGCTTCATTCATTTTTTTATAGTCGGAAATCCGAATTTTCTATCACTTTTAATTTTAAATATTAACCTAAATAAACATTGACATGAAATTTAAACACTTTTACCCTTTGCTCGCCGTTTTTGCATTTAGCGGCGCATACGCCCAAGTAGGGATAAATACAGCCAATCCGCAGTCTACACTAGACGTGGTTGGCAATGTTGTCTCTACCTCTACAAAAGATGGTGTTACAGCACCAAGAATTACCAGACAGCAATTGGCGGCTAAAGTTGCCGGAACCTATGCTGCTGCACAATCCGGAACCTTAGTATATGTTACGGATTTTACTACGCCTACGGGAACTACGCCCAGTTTGGCACAAACTACTAATATTACCAAAGTAGGATACTACTATTTTGATGGCACCGTATGGAAACAGATTTCTGATACAGATTCTCCTTCTGTGAATATTTATAATTCTAATGGAAGTTTAACAGGTAACAGAACAGTAACGCAGGCTGCTAATACATTGGCATTTACTTCTACGGCGGTTAATGGCTTTTCGGTTGATGGTACTACTTTTTCGGTAGACGCAGCTAACAATAGAATAGGATTGGGAACAATAGCACCTGCCAGTAAGTTTGATGTTGTTTCAGATAATGAAGGCTCTGCAGCTGGTAATGATTTCAACTTTAGAGGGTTTGGAACTTCTAAAAATCCTGCTCTCTTCTTATCTTCAGCAGGTGGTACACTTGCCGCGCCAACAAATTTGGTAACGGGAGATCTCACAGGAACTTTATTTTTTACCGGAAGAGCCAATAATACTTCCGTAAACTCTAGTATTTCATCAGCCTATCGCGGAGATGGAACAACAGCATTAACAGATTTAATGTTTACTACTTCCAACGCTGAACGAATGAGAATAGATCCTACAGGAAATGTAGGTATAGGAAATACAGCTCCTACCGTAAAATTAGACATTAATTCAGGAGGTACTTCTACAGCACCCGTTACGGCAATAAAAATTATAGACGGTAATCAAGCCGCTGGTAAAATATTAACTTCTGATGCTAATGGAGAGGGAACATGGCAAATCCCAGCCGTGCAATCTAGTGTAAATATTTATAATACAGACGGTACTTTAACAGATAATCGTATAGTTTCTCAATCCAACCGTTCATTAGCTTTTAACGGAACTATCGCCAATGCTTTTTCTGTGAATAGAAGTTCATCTGCCAATCCTATCTTGACAGTAGATGCGGCTAATGACAGAGTAGGAATTGGTACCAATATACCAAGATCAAGATTCGAAATCGTATCAGATAATGTTGGAGGTGGTGCTGCAAATGATTTTAATTTTACAGGATATGGCACTTCCAAAAACCCGGGATTATTTTTTGCCGCAGCAAGTGGTACTGCCGCAGCTCCTACGAATCTGCTTGTAAATGATCTTATTGGGGGGATATATTTTACTCCTCGTGCTAATGGTGGTTTTCCAACGGGTTCAAGTGTAGTTTCAGGTTATCGAGGTGATGGAACAACAAATCTTACTGATTTGATGTTCACAACTTCCGGTACAGAAAGAGTAAGAATAGATCCTACAGGAAATGTAGGAATAGGAAATACAGCTCCCACTGTAAAATTAGACATTAATTCAGGAGGAACTTCGGGTACGCCTATTGCAGCAGTGAAAATTGTAGATGGAAATCAGGCAGCAGGAAAAATATTAACTTCTGATGCCAATGGAGAGGGAACTTGGCAAACACCAGCAGTACAATCGAGTGTAAATATTTATAATACGAATGGCTCTCTTACAGGTAATAGAGTAGTAACACAAGGTGCTAATACATTGGCATTTACTTCTACGGCTACTAACGGATTTTCAGTGGATGGATCTACATTGTCTGTAGATGCGGCAAATGACAGAGTGGGTATTGGTACTACTACTCCTGTAGCAAAAATAGATGCAGTTGGCTCTACTTTTGGGATGAGAATGGCAGCCGGTAGCTGGGATAATCTTTGGTTTGACTTAACGGCAAATGGACCTTCTATAAATGCTTCTGGAGCTGAAACGGGGATCAATTTCAATGTAGGTACTAATGCCACAGGAACTTATGGAGATGGGCAAACCTTAACCACGGTTGCCACGATGAGACCTAGCGGAAATATGGGGATTGGAACGACAAATCCAGAAGTAAGATTGCATGTAGTGTCTCCTACTGCGGCTTCAGGTAGATTTAATTTGATTGATGCGCCACAAGGCACAGGAGAAAATCCTATTTTGGCGTTAAGAAATACATCGACTCTAGCAACTAGTAACAAAGCTTATTTAGGTTTCTCTAATGCGGGACCTACAGCAGGAGGAGCAGACTGGCAAATAGGAAGTATTCGTACCTCGGCAACTGCTGGAGGAGTTAATCAGGATTTTTACATAGGAAATGCCACTACAGGAACGTTGAATGAGCGTGTAAGAGTAGCTTCTAATGGTAATGTGGGAATAGGAGTATCTGTACCTACAGAAAAACTTCACGTTGCCGGAAATATCTTAGCTTCTGGAACGGTAACTCCTTCAGATATAAGAATTAAAAAAGATATCGTAAACAACGTGTATGGTTTACATGAAGTGTTAAAATTGAGAACTATTAATTATCGTTATAAAGATGAAAATTTAAGTAAAGATAAAAAAATAGGTTTCGTTGCTCAGGAGATAAAAGCAGCAATGCCAGAATTGGTAGTAACTGCTAATGATGAAATGAAAACCTTAGGAGTTAATTATGCTGAAATGACAGTAGTGCTTACAAAAGCAGTTCAGGAGCAGCAGCAGATTATTAAAAATCAACAGACGCAAATTGACGATTTAAAAGCTAAAGTTGAAAGTCTGCTTCTTAAAAAGTAATATAATCAGCTTTAATAAAAGTTCCCAACATTTTAACAGGTAAAAATTCTAATAACACAAA
>DKLU01000092.1:0-260 GCA_002455915.1 Chryseobacterium sp. UBA6632 | reverse complement strand
AAATTCTAATAACACAAATATCATATACATTCAAAACACTTACTTTGGTAAGTGTTTTTTTTATGAAAATAGGCCTCATTTTTCTACCTAATGACCAATTCAAAGAATTTTTAAAATGTACATCTTAATAGAAAATTATTTTTATTATCAAAAGGTGTTTTTTAATTTAAATAATACCTATTTTTTTATTAAATAACATATTATATTTTTTATTTATGTTTGAATATAAAATATTTTAAATATATTTTTGGTGTGATTTG
>DKLU01000120.1 GCA_002455915.1 Chryseobacterium sp. UBA6632 | reverse complement strand
TGGACATGATAAAAGGTCCTGTAAGATCTACATCGATTACTTTTCTAAAGTCTTCTACTTCCATCTCAATCGCCGGAATACGTTTGATTATTCCTGCATTATTGACAAGGATGTCTATTTTTCCATGAGTAGCTTCCATAAGAGCTACTTTCTGAGCGGCTTCCAGCTCATCCGTCACATCAAAAAGATAACCGGTTGCTTTGTATCCTTTGGAATGATAATAGTTTAAAGCTTCCTCTAATTTTGACGGCGTTGTGCTTGTGATCGCCAATTCAGCACCTGCAGCGGCAAGACCTTCTGCCATTGCCATTCCTAATCCGTGAGTACCGCCTGTAACGACCGCAACTTTGCCGGATAAATCAAATAAATTCATTAGAAAAATTACTTTAGTTCGTTAGTTTTAACAGCATCCATATCGCCATAATCCATATTTTCTCCTGCCATTCCCCAGATAAATGTATAGTTGGAAGTTCCAACGCCTGAGTGAATCGACCATTCCGGAGACAATACCGCTTCATTGTTTTTCATAAAAATATGACGAGTTTCATTCGGTTGTCCTAAAAAATGACTTACCGCCTGACCTTCTTCCAAATCGAAATAGAAATAAGCTTCCATTCTTCTAGTGTGCGTGTGAGAAGGCATTGTGTTCCAAACGCTTCCTTCGTGTAGCTCGGTCATACCCATTTGTAGCTGACAAGTTTCCAATACACTGTTGACGATCAGTTTATTGATTGTTCTTCTGTTTGCGTATTTTGTTTCGCCCAATTCTACAATTTCAGCTTCGTTTTTCGTGATTTTCTTTGTAGGATAAGCGTGATGAGCCGGTGCAGAATTGAAATAGAATAAAGTCTGACCTTCATTTCCGTTTTCAAAAACAACATCTTTTGCTCCTTTTCCGATGTATAAAGCTTCTTTGTTTCCCAGTTCGAAAACCTCGCCATCAACAGTCACCTTTCCGGCAGCACCAACGTTGATGATTCCCAATTCTCTTCTATCAAGGAAATTCTCTGCTTTAAGATCGTCTGTTGGTTCAAGTTTCAAAGCACTTTTTACAGGCATTACACCCCCAACAATCATTCTGTCGTACATAGAATACACTACATTGATCTGATCTTCATTAAATAAATCATTCATCAAAAACTCCCTTCTCAAGTCTTCAGTTGTATATTTTTTTACATCTTCTGGATGATGGGCGTAACGAAATTCTGATTTTGTCATACTACTTTATACTTTTCTTTTTGCGGTTTTATCAAAACCTGTTAAACATTGCGTAATCGATTGCATAAAATTACACTAAAATTCTGTAGAAATACTTGTGGGATAAATATATAATTATTCTGCAATTAGTTAACAAAAATTTAATTTAAATTTATAATCACCTGAAATACAATTTAATAAAATTTAAAATTGAGCGAAATTAAGAAATATTTTAAGAAAATATTAAGATTTAGATTAACCAAAATTAATGCTTAACTATGGTCTAAATATAAAATCGTGCCAAAATAAAACCACAAAACAATCAATATTGAATCGATAATAATAAGCTAAATATACTCTACATATTATATATATTAAGATTAATCCTTATTGAGTAGAAAATAAGGTTAAAAATATTAACCAGAAAAGCTGACAAAAATCAGTAAAAGGGTGAAAATTTTATTCTTGAAGGCAAATTTGGGGATTTTTCAAGGCCAAAAATGAGGCAGATTTTAAGGAATTTTTAAGTTTTAAAATGTTAAACAATACATTTTTTAAAGATTTTTAAATACAAATAAAAGTTAACTTACAAAATAATAATCATTTAATAATCAATAAATTAAGACAACCTAACAAACAAATGTTTTGAAAAAATTAACACATTAAACAATCAAATTAATGAAAAAATAATATTTTTTTCTTTGTGTAATGGAAAATAATATTAGTTTAGGAGCCAGGATATTTTATTATGAAAAACTACGCAATCGATTGCACTCTAAAAGCGTATTTCTTTCAAAGAATATTTACCACTGAAACGCCGTAGAATACTTACAAATCCACAAAAAACACACAAAAATTGAAAAGAAACTTTCAACCAAGAATTAAAACTATAAGGATACTAAAATGGATAAAAGAGTACAATCAATAAAGTGGTTATATTTAACTGTTTTTCTACTTCCAGTCCTTGCTATGGCTCAAGAAAAAGAACCGAAAAAGGAAAAAGAAACTAAAATCGACGAAGTGGTTTTGGTAGGTTATACCAAAGTTTCTAAAAAGGATGTTACCAATTCTGTGGCTTCTGTAAAGGCAGACGCAATTAAAGATATGCCTTCTACCAACGCTGCCGAAGCTATTCAGGGAAGAATGGCCGGAGTACAGGTTTCGTTAAGTGAAGGTTCGCCGGGTGCTGATGTAGACATCGTCATCCGAGGAGGTAACTCGATCACGGGGAGTAATGCACCACTCTATATCGTGGACGGGGTACAGATGGACAACGCACTTTCTATTTTATCACCCAAAGAGATTGAATCTATTGAGGTTTTAAAAGACGCATCTTCTACCAATATTTATGGGGCGAGAGGTGCTAATGGTGTGGTTTTAATCACAACAAAAGGCGGTCGCAAAAGAGCAAAAACATCCATCAACTACAACGGATTTTTAGGAGTAAGAAAAATACAGAATACTATTGATGTATTAGATCCTTATCAATACGTGCTTTATCAGTACGAAGTTTATAACAAAGGCGGTGTACAGACTGATATAGATGCCTTTGTAGCAAGATATGGTACTTATGATAAGCTTGAAGATTACAAAAAATTAAAAACAAGAGACTGGCAGGATGAAGTATTCGGAAGAGAAGCCTTCAACTTTACGCATAATCTTGCAGTAACGGGCGGATCTGATAATTCATCTTTCTCATTATCATTGAATAATGTGCAGGAAGACGGAATTATGATCGGTTCCGGATTTAAAAGAAACATGGCCAACTTCAAGTATGATTACGATATTTCTAAGAAGTTGAGCATGAGCTTGAATGCCAGATACAGTAGACAAACAATCTACGGGGCAGGAACATCTTCTACAGGTTCTCAGGGAACAAACAGACTGAGAAACTCTGTAAGATATCAGCCATTTGAAGGAGGTTCTAATGTAAATGTGGATGATTTCGATCCGTTATTTGCTAATGAAACCAATCTTGTAAATCCTATTCTTTTAGCGAATAACGAGATTAAAGAAAACGGCAGAAACGATTTATTGCTAAATGGAACAATAGAATATAAAATCAGTAAAGATTTTACGTTTAGAAGTGTGATTGGTTATGTTCAGAGAGATGAGTTTATCAATCAGTTCTCAGGAACGGTAACTTCTGTTGCTAGACAGAATAACGATCAGCCGGTGGTGGTTTTAAACAAATCTCAAACGAGAAGAATTACCAACACCAATACATTAAACTACAGAAAAACATTCGGAAATCATAAAGTAGACTTATTAGTAGGTCAGGAAATTGTGAAAACGGATGGAGAATCTTTGGCAATGACCATTAAATGGTTCCCAAAATCAATTAATGCTGAAGAAGCTTTTGCTAATATTCAGTCGGCATCGCCTCCAGCTGGTTTGATACAGGATGCACCGAGAGCAGGAAGAAGCCCGGATCGTTTGGCATCATTCTTTGGTAGAGCCAATTATATTTTCAAAAATAAATACATCCTTACTGCTTCCATGAGAGCCGATGGTTCCAGCGTTTTCGGACCAGGAAACAGATGGGGATACTTCCCGGCAGCTTCAGCAGCTTGGAAGATTACTGAAGAAAATTTCTTGAAAGAAAGCCAAACAATCAGCGAATTAAAACTTCGTTTAGGATATGGTCTTTCCGGAAACAACAGAATCGGATCTTTCTTGTATGATACTTTCTTTACAACATCGTCTGATTACGGATATGCATTTGGAACAAACGTAACACCGGGAGCAACTACAGGAAACATTTTAGCAAATAAAAATGTAAAATGGGAAACAGCGACTTCTAAAAACATTGGTTTAGATTTCGGCTTTTTTAAAGGGAAAGTTTATGGTGCGTTAGATTTATATCAAACAGATACTAAAGATTTATTACTTTTAGCACAGATTCCTAAAACTACGGGTTACGAATATCAATATCAAAACTCAGGAAGTACGACGAATAAAGGTATTGAATTCTCCATAGGAAGTACAATTATCAGCAATGAAAAATTTTCTTGGAAAGTGGATGCTAATATTTCATCAAACAAAAACATGATCAAGAGTTTAGGGAATAATGCTTCTCCAAGCTCATTCTCTTACCTATACCCTTCCGGATGGCAAAACAGTTTGAATGATTTCTTAGTACAGGTGGGTAAACCGGTAGGTACTTTCTGGGGATATCAAACAGCAGGAAGATATGAAGTAAGTGATTTCGATTATAACCCAACAACGCAGGTTTATACATTAAAAGCAGGAATTCCTAGTTCGGCAGCAGCAGCAAATGGAGCTAAACCTGTACAACCGGGAGATCTTAAACTTCAGGATCTGAATGGTGATGGTGTAATTGATAATAAAGACATGACCGATTTAGGAAATGCACAACCTAAATTCTATGGTGGTTTCAGCCAGACTTTCCGTTACAAAAACTGGGATATGAGCATGATGTTCAACTTCTCAGTCGGAAATAAAGTTTATAATGCTAATAAAATCGAATATTCAACACAATATTTATACAGAGACAATAATATGTTGGCGGAAGTGGCCGACAGATGGAAATGGTTTAACAGCGCCGGAGAAAAAGTAACAGACCCCACCGCATTAGCTGCTTTAAATGCTAACACAACAGGGTGGACTCCGCCTGCAGGTGCCTATTTCTTACATTCGTATGCTATTGAAGACGGTTCTTTCTTAAGATTAAATAACGTAACCATCGGTTATTCTCTTGGAAAAGAATTTACTAAACAATTAGGTCTTTCAAACTTTAGATTGTATTTTACAATGAACAATGTATTTACAATCACAGGTTACTCTGGATATGATCCGGAAGCTAATACAAGAAGAAATCCTTTAACACCGGGAGTAGATTATGCAGCTTATCCGCGCAGCAGATTTATCTTATCCGGAGTTGACATCACTTTTTAAACCCTAACATTATGAAGAAGAATAAATTTTTAGCTATAGTATTTTCCATTGCAGGATTAATCACTTTAAATTCATGCGATCAATATCTTGATGTAGAAAGCTTATCCAATACCGCAGAAGCTCAACAGTTCGACTCTGCGTCCGATACTTTCTCAGCCTTGGTTGGTGTCTACAACGCCACAATGGGTGACAACACCTACGGACAAAGGATGAATCTTATTCTGACACAATCAGGAGACGATTTAAGAACTTCAGGAGACTATAATGCCAATGACAGAAGAGGAGTTAGCTGTTTTGGGGCTATTCCGACAAATACAGAACTTCTAAGACCTTTCCTTGATACGTATGCAGGTATTGAAAGAGCGAATCTTGTGATTAAGAACATTCCGCTGTCACCGGTTTACAAAACTGGTTCTGAAGCAGATAAAAAATTGATGGACAGATATTTGGGTGAAGCCTTAACGTTGAGAGCTCAATTCTACTCTGATCTTATTAAAAACTGGGGAGATGTACCTTTCCAGGACGTTCCTTCAGCAGATTTGCCAGATTTATACCTTCCTAAAACAGACAGAGACATCATCTACGATAAAATTCTTGATGATTTATTGAAAGCTGAAAGCTTAGTTCCTTGGAGATCTGAAGGTGGAACAACCGCTCAGAGAATTTCAAAAGGTGCTGTAAAAGGTTTAAGAGCAAGAATCGCTTTGGCAAGAGCCGGATATTCATTAAGAAGAGCACCACAGCAAATGCTACAGGGTTCTAATCCTCAGAAATATTATCAGATTGCTTTTGATGAATGTAAAGATATCATCAATTCTGGTCAGCATCAGTTAAATCCGAGTTATGAAGGAATGTTCAGAGCATTGCATACCAATTCTCAGGATGCTACAAACGAAGTAATCTACGCCATCGGAGCATTCGGAGGAAATTCAAGAACTGACTCTAAAATCGGTTACTACAACGGGTTGAGACACGATGATACAGATTGGAAATCTTCAGGAGGTATTAGTGCGATTCCAACTTATTTTTATGAATTCAGTAAATATGACCTAAGAAGAGACATCAACGTTGCGATCTTCAGAGTAAATACATCAAAACAGGAAGAACTTCAGACTTCTATCAACTGGAATGACGGAAAATTCAGAAAATCTTGGTCAAATATTACAGGAACTTCTCAGAACCTTGGTATCGACTGGCCTTTGTTAAGATATTCTGACATCTTGTTAATGTTTGCAGAAGCAGATAACGAATTGCATGGTGCGCCTTCACAAGATGCCATCGATGCAGTAATGGCGGTAAGAAGAAGAGCTTACACAGGTAATCTTGGTCAAGTAGGAACCATTCCTACCACTAAACTTGCGTTCTTCAATTATCTTGTAAAAGAAAGACAATTGGAGTTTGGTGGAGAAGGTTTGAGAAAATATGACCTTATCCGTTGGAATCTGTTAGAAACAAAAATCAATGAAACCAGACAAAAGCTGACTGATTTCATGAACGGTACAGGCGCTTATGCCAACGTTCCGGAATATATTTTCTATAAAAAAGTAGCGTACGACAAGTCTAAAACGGCTCAACAGAATATTACAGATATAGATTTCTATACTACCACAGGCGTTGCAAAAGCAGATATTTTCTATAGCCCGAACCAAAGTGTGGCGACACCTTCCGGATATACGAAAGTTAACTGGAGATTAGCAATGACACAGCCATACATTAGTGGCGACCCTCTCAAGAGCTATGCTTATTATTTCCAGCCAAATAAGAGAGAACTTCTTCCATTGGCTTTGGATGTTGTCAATTCAAACTATAATCTTACCCAAGATTACGGATACTAGAAAAAGTTTCACATTCATATCAAAGAATACAGGCTTATTCCTCAAAAGAAAAGCCTGTATTTTAACTAAAAATTTTTTCAATGAAAACTTCCACTTTTATTAAAAATTTAACATCACTTTCAATCTTTTCGATCATCTTGTTAAGTCTTCTTTCTTTTAAAACTGCTGATAAAACGATCGTGGTTTCAAAAGACGGAAAAGGCAACTTTACCACAGTACAGCAAGCCATCGATGCCGTTGAAAATGGTTCTTCAACAAGAACAAAAATTTTAATTAAATCTGGAACTTACAAAGAAAAAATTACCGTTCCTGAAAGCAAAGGAGCTATTTTATTAGAAGGCGAAAATTCTCAAAATACCATCATCACATTTGATGATTTTGCTTCAAAAAAGAATGCTGAAGAAAAAGATATCGGAACAACAGGTTCTTCCACGATTTTTATTTATTCTAATGATTTTACGGCGAAAAATATTTCGTTTGAAAACAGTTCAGGAAGAGTCGGACAAGCGGTTGCTGTTTTAACGACAGGTGACAGAATTGCGTTTGAAAACTGCAGATTTTTAGGAAATCAGGATACTTTATATTTAAAAGGCGTTCAGGATTTACCCGATAAAACAAAATCTTCAAGAAACTATTTTAAAAACTGCTACATCGAAGGCACCACCGATTATATTTTCGGAGCCGGAACTGCTGTTTTTGAAAACTGTACCATTTTCTCAAAAGAAACGGCGAGTTACGTTACAGCAGCTTCTACTCCACAGGAAAACGAATTCGGATTTGTTTTTATCAACTCTAAAATTATCGGCGATGCCAAAGAAAATTCAGTCTATTTAGGAAGACCTTGGAGGCCTTTTGCAAAGACTGTTTATATCGATTGTGAAATCAATTCAACTATCAAACCTGAAGGTTGGCACAATTGGAGCAAGCCTGATGCAGAAAAAACAACTTTTTACGGAGAGTCTAATTCAAAAGGTTCAGGAGCGAATGCAGCCAAAAGAGTTTCATGGTCGCATCAGTTAACAAAAGAAGAAAGAAAAAAATACACCACAAATACTATTCTTAAAGGAAAAGACAACTGGAGTCCATTGAAAAGTTTAAAATAAATTTTTAATCTAAATCTCAACAACACCAAAAAATTTTCAATCATGAAAAAACATTTCACAAAGCTCTTCACGATAGGAATTTTATGCGGTATTTCCACAGTAACTCATGCTCAAAATGTATTAAGTTTTCCGGGTGCTGAAGGTTTTGGAAGATTCACAACCGGAGGAAGAGGCGGAAAAGTTTTATTCGTAACCAAATTAACCGACGACGGTTCTGAGGGTACTTTAAGATATGCTTTGGAACAAAAAGGAGCAAGATACGTCGTTTTTAAAACAGCAGGAACAATTTATCTGGAATCTCCTTTAAAAATAAAAGAAGGCAACGTTACTATTGCCGGACAAACAGCTCCCGGAGACGGAATTACCGTTACCAATTACGAAACTTTCGTAGCTGCAGACAATGTCATTATTCGTTACATGAGGTTCAGAATGGGCGATCTGAAAAGGTTTGAAGGAGATGCACTAGGCGCAAGATTTATCAAAAATCTTATTGTTGACCATTGTTCGATGAGCTGGTCTACTGATGAAACCGTTTCTATTTATGCCAACGAAAATACCACGCTTCAATGGTGTGTGATGTCAGAAAGCTTAAGGAATTCTGCTCATCAGAAAGGCGCTCATGGATATGGTGGAATCGCAGGTGGAAAATTTGCATCATTCCACCACAACCTTTATGCAAACCATGACAGTAGAAATCCACGATTGGGAGAGTATGCAGGAAGTAAATTTGCGTTGACTGATTTAACGGATTTTAGAAATAATGTCATTTACAATTGGGGACACAACAATATTTATGGCGGCGAAGGGATGAATGTAAACATTATCAATAATTATTATAAACCGGGACCGGCAAGTTTAAATAAAAAAAGAATTGCAGCTATTGATAAAAATCAAAAGCCTGACACAGAAGTATATAACATCTGGGGTAAATATTACATTTCAGGAAACATTTCTGAAGGAAATCCTGAAGTAACGGCAGACAATTGGGAAAAAGGAGTTTTCAATCAGATGAAATCGTACAATTTAACAAAAGCTCATAAAAATTCAATTAAAATTAATCAGCCACACGATATTCAGAATAATGTTAAAACAGATTTACCAAAAGATGCTTATGAAAAAATATTGCAGATCGGTGGCGCAAGTTTCGTGAGAGATGAGGTCGATTTGAGAGTTTTAAAAGATGTAAAAAACGGAACATTCACTTATCAAGGTTCACTTGGAAGCAAAAACGGGATCATCGATTCTCAAAAAAATGTCGGCGGATTCCCCGAATTGAAAATGGGAAAAGTTTCTGTTGATTCAGACAACGACGGAATGCCCGATGAATGGGAAATCAGGCATCATCTCAATCCTAATAAATATGATGCAAACGGAAGAGATTTAAATAAAAACTACGATAACATCGAGGTGTATACTCACAGTATTGTGCAGGATATTACCAAAAAACAATAACAGTACTTTTACTAAAATTAAATTTAAAACAGAAAAATCAACTTTAAAACTATATAAAATGAATTTCATTAATCATAAAATTAAAGTGTTGGCATTCGCTGCTTTAAGTTCGGGAATATTTCTGGCTTGTGCACAGACGAAAACTGTAGCAGTAAAGTCCGTAAAAACAGCGTCTCAATCAGGAAAAATAGTTCCAACAAACCTTAAATGGTCTGAAAGAATGATGCTTTCTGAAATGCACCGTTTTCCGCAAGCCTGGATGCTGGATTTCAGTAAAAGTCCAAAATGGACCTATCCATCCGCAATTGTTTTGGATGGCGCAGAAAAATTATATGCTAAAACGGGCAAAAAAGAATATTACAACTATATCAGCGATTTCGGTAAAGATTTGATCAAGGAAGACGGAACAATTCTTACCTACGACCTTGATAAGTACAACATCGATATGCTGAACAGCGGAAACGTTCTTCTTTATTTATATGAAAAAGAGAAAAAAGAAAAATATTTAAAAGCACTTCAAACGTTACGTTTACAAATCGACGGACAACCAAGAACAAATGAAGGATCTTTCTGGCACAAAAAAATCTATCCTTATCAGGTTTGGTTGGATGGTTTATATATGGGAATGCCTTTCTACACGCATTACACAAAAGATTTTGTAAAGGGGGCAGACGCTCAAAAAGCGTATGATGATATTGTTTTCCAGTTTGAGTCTGTTCAGAAAAATATGTTAGATAAAAAAACCGGACTTCTTTATCATGGCTGGGACGAAAGCAAAGAACAAGCATGGGCTAATAAAGAAACCGGACTTTCACCAAACTTCTGGGGAAGAGCAATGGGCTGGTACGGAATGGCAATGGTAGACGTTCTGGATTATTTACCAAAAGACCATCCGGGAAGAGCAAAATTAATTTCTTATATAAAATCTTACGCCGATGCAGTAATTAAGGTTCAGGATAAAAAATCGGGACTTTGGTATCAGATTCTGGACAAGCCTTTGGAAAAAGGAAATTATGAAGAAGCAACCGCATCCGCAATGTTTGTTTATACCATCATTAAGTCTGTTAACGAAGGTTACCTTCCAAAATCGTACAAAGCTGCTGCTAAAAAAGGGTATGACGGAATTATCAAAAATTTAATCACAGTAGATGAAAACGGAGTGGTAAACTTAAATAAATGCTGCGCCGTTGCCGGATTAGGCGGAAAACCCTACAGAGATGGTTCTTATGAATATTATGTAAACGAAGAAATCCGTTCCAACGACGGAAAAGGAACAGGACCATTCATTTTGGCAAGTTTGGAGTTTGAAAAGTAAAATTTAGATAAAGCGATTGTCATTCTGAACGAAATGCAATGCAGTGAAGAATCTCTAAAACATAAGATTCTTCCTTCGTCAGAATGACAAACACAAAGCCTTTTCTGAGTGAAACGCCCTTTGTTGCTAGCTAAAAAATCAACAGCATTCTTTACAAAAAAACTTTACGCGCTTTGCTTTAAAAAAACAAACCAGACCAAAAATCTGATTTATGAAGACGAAAAACATTTTAAATATACTCTCGATCACAGTTTTTTCAATTGCATCAAATTATTTGAATGCTCAGGAAAAAAACTACGTTTCCGAAGTTTGGACTGCCGATCAGGGAAAAACTTATAAAAACCCGATCCTTTACGCAGATTATTCTGATCCGGATGCCATTCGTGTGGGTGAAGATTATTATATGACCGCTTCAAGTTTCAATGAAGCTCCGGGATTACCGATTCTTCACTCAAAAGATATGGTGAACTGGAAATTGGTGAATTATGCCATTCAGGATATTTTACCTAAAGAACATTTCTCCATACCAAGACGTGGTGATGCGGTTTGGGCACCTTCCATCCGGTTTCATAAAGGAGAATTTTACATTTATTGGGGCGATCCCGATTATGGAATTTATATGGTTAAAACCAAAGATCCGCTCGGAAAATGGGAAGAACCTGTTTTGGTGATGGAAGGAAAAGGCTTGATCGATTCCTGTCCTTTTTGGGATGAAGACGGAAATGCTTATTTAGTTCATGGATGGGCGGGAAGCCGCGCCGGAGTAAAAAGTATTTTATCTCTTAATAAAATGAATCCTGAAGGAACAAAAGTTTTCGATAAAGGTATTCATGTTTTCGACGGTCACGATGCGCATCCAACGGTCGAAGGTCCGAAAATGTATAAAAGAAACGGTTATTACTACATTTTTGCTCCGGCGGGTGGCGTTGCGACAGGCTGGCAATTGGTGTTAAGATCAAAAAATATCTACGGTCCTTACGAAGAGAAAGTTGTGTTGGAACAAGCCTCAACAAAAATCAACGGGCCTCATCAGGGCGCTTGGGTAGACACGCCTTCCGGAGAAGACTGGTTCTATCATTTTCAGGACGTAGATGCCGGAGGAAGAATTGTTCATTTACAGCCAATGAAATGGGAAAATGACTGGCCTGTTATCGGAATCGACAATAATAAAAACGGAATCGGCGAGCCGGTTTTAACATACAAAAAACCAAACGTAGGAAAAGCTTATCCTATCGTCACTCCTCCTGAAACAGATGAATTCGATGGTGAAAAATTAGGGTTACAATGGCAATGGAGTGCGAATGAAAATATCGTTTGGTCATCTAAACTTCCAGGACAGAAATTTTTAAGATTATTTTCAATAAAAGTTCCAGAAGGTGAAAAAAATCTGTGGAACGTACCGAATTTATTAACCCAAAAATTTCCGGCACCAAATTTTGCAGCTTCAACAAAAGTTAAGTTAACACCCGAAGATGCCAAAGAAGGAAAAACCGCAGGACTTCTGGTGATGGGATTAGATCATGAATCAATCGTGATCACCAATAAACCCGACGGCTTTTATCTTCAATTAAGAAGAGCCGAAAAAGCAGATAAAGGCGGCGAAGAAAAGGTTTTATTTGAAACTAAATTAAAAGGAAACGAAGCTTATTTAAAAGTGAATGTAAATGAACCCAACGGTTTATGCCAGTTCAGCTACAGCGAAAACGGAAAAAATTTCACAAAAATGGGTGATGTTTTCCAAGCAAAACCAGGAAAATGGATCGGTGCTAAAGTCGGTTTATACAGTGTAAGTACTGCAAAAGCACCTCGCGGCGGATATGCCGATTTTGATTGGTTTAGAATTACTAAAAATTAAGATTTAAAGCTCTCGCAGATTGAGCAAGATAACGCAGATGATTACAGATAACTTTTTTCATCTAAATTAAAAATCTGCATAATTCGCCCAATCTGCGAGAGAAAAAAATAAACATTCGATTTTGAAATAAAATCAAAAAAAATTAAAACTCAAAAATAAAATGAAGAAGTCTCTTAAAGTAATCGGTTTAGTAGCAGCAATGATGTTTTCAGGGCAAATCTATGCTCAGAACCTTGATATTTATAAAAACATTGAGTTTAAAATGCCTCAGGTTGCAGAAACTTCATTTGCAGCCAATACCGTTTCCATCAAACAATACGGCGGTGTTGCAGGCGGAAATATAAAAAATACAGAAGCTTTTAAAAAAGCTATTGAAGATTTAAGTAAAAAAGGTGGCGGAAAACTGGTTGTTCCTCGTGGAATGTGGTTAACAGGTCCTATTGAATTAAAAAGTAACATCAATCTTCATGTAGAAGAAGGAGCATTTATCGTTTTCAGTAAAGATAAAAATGATTATCCTTTGGTGGATGTAAGTTTTGAAGGATTAAATACCATCCGTTGTCAATCTCCTATTTCAGCTAAAAATGCAACCAATATTGCCATAACAGGAAAAGGCGTAATAGACGGTAGCGGTGATGCGTGGAGAGCCATCAAAAAAAGCAAAGTTTCAGAGTCTGAATGGAAAAACATCGTAAAATCCGGCGGATTATTATCTACAGACGGTAAAACATGGTTCCCTTCAGAAAGCTATAAAAAAGGATTTGAAAGCAGTTCGAATTTTAATGTTCCTGATAAAATTTCTAAGGATGAATTAACGACTGTTAAGGATTTCCTTCGTCCGGTAATGGTAAGTTTGGTGGGTTGTGAGAAAGTATTGTTAGACGGTCCGACTTTCCAAAATTCCCCGGCTTGGAATCTTCACCCTTTGATGTGTTCCAACGTGATTTTAAGAAATCTTACGGTTAGAAATCCGTGGTTTTCTCAAAACGGTGACGGTGTAGATTTGGAATCCTGTAAAAATGTTTTGATTTACGATAATACATTTGATGTTGGTGACGATGCGATTTGTATTAAATCCGGAAAAGATCAGGATGGAAGAAAAAGAGGAATGCCAACTGAAAATGTAATTATTAAAAATAACGTCGTGTACCACGGTCATGGAGGTTTTGTAATTGGAAGTGAAATGTCCGGTGGCGCAAGAAATATCCATGTTTCTGATTGTACTTTCATCGGAACGGATATTGGTCTTCGTTTCAAAACGACACGTGGAAGAGGAGGAATTGTTGAAAATATTTACATCAAGAATATTGATATGATTAATATTCCTACACAGACGATTGGTTTCAATATGTTCTATGAAGGTGCTTCTCCGGTGTTGGAAGACGGACAGAAACAGGAAGGCAACAAAACTCCTGAAAAGGTATATCCTGTAACTGAAGAAACTCCGATTTTCAGAAATATTTTCTTTAAAAACATCAATGCGGTGAATTCTGATGAAGCGATTACCTTATTCGGTTTAGCAGAAATGAATCTTAAAAATATTGTGATTGAAGATTCTCAGTTTGAAACGAGAAAAGCTTTAACAATCGTAGATGCAGATGGCATTCAATTAAAAAATGTAAAACTGAAATATTCTCAGGGAACGGGAGCAACCATTTACAACAGTAAAAATATCAACCTTTCCACTGTAAAATTTGAATCAGCAAACAAGCCGTACGTAAAGGTTTTAGGCAGCAAAACAGGAACCGTTTTGTTACCGAAAGAAGTAACGTCTGATAATAATTTACTTTCTATCGGAACGGATGTAACGAAAAACGCAGTTAAATAGTGTATCAATTATTTAAACCATTAAGGTAAATTAAGTTGTTAAGAACAATTAAGTAATCCTACTTTAAGATAAAATCAGAATGATTTTCTTAATAAAACTTAACTCCTTCAATATTCTTAATGGTTCAAAATTTAAAAATTTGACAACATGATTTTTAACAGAAAACATACTTATATTTCTATTTTTTTTGTGGGGACAATGGCATTCGGACAGGTAAATCGACCGAATGCTACTCCTTACACCACCGAAAGTACGTTTGAAAAATTCAAGAAAAAATATCCTTTTCTCACTTCCATTGAACGACCTGTTCCACAAAATATCAAAATCGATCAAGATGTGGAATACAAAAATGTCAATGGACTTTCTTTAAAAGCTGATATTTATTATCCTTCAGACCAATCCAAAAAATATCCGGGAATTTCGATGGTTCACGGTGGTGGATGGATTTCCGGAAGCAAAGAAAATGAAAAATTCATGGCGATGGAACTGGCTTCAAAAGGTTATGTTGTTATCGCAATTGGTTATCGATTGGCTGATGTTGCAAAATATCCCGCCGGAGTTGAAGATATTGAAACCGGCATTCAATGGCTGAAGAAAAATCATCAAAACTATTCTTTAAATAAAAAGAAAATGGCCGTTTTGGGCGAATCTGCGGGAGCGCAAATGGCAACTTTAGTAGGCGTGAAGAAAAAGAATAAAATTCAGGCCATTGTAAATGTAGACGGAATCGTTTCATTTATTCATCCTGAAGCCGAGGAAAGCACCTACGCTGCGTATTGGCTTGGAGGCGATAGAGAGAATAATCTAAAAAACTGGACTGAAGCTTCTCCTTTGGAATATGTGGATAAAAATACCCCTCCTACCCTTTTCATCAACAGCTCGCAACCTCGTTTTCATGCGGGACGAGATGATATGATGAAAAAATTGAAGAACTATAATATTCCGACTGAGTTTCATGAAATTAAAGATTCTCCGCATTCATTTTGGTCGGCAGAACCCTGGTTTACAGAAACTTTAAATTTGACCATTAGTTTTTTAGATAAAGTTTTAAAATAAATTTAGGTTGAGATTAAGGTTAAGGCTAATTTAAAAAAAGTTTTATGAAAAAATTATTTTTAATTGTTCTCATTTCAATGGCTCAATTTCTCTTTGCAGGAAATGATCCGTACATAAAAATTACCGTTGCCAAAGATGGAAGCGGAGATTTTACATCGATTCAGAAGGCGATTAATTCAATAAGAGATTTGGGTCCTACGGAAGCATTGGTTTTCATTAAATCCGGAACGTATAATGAAAAAGTTGTTATTGGCTCTTCAAAACATAAAATCACTTTAGAAGGCGAAAATAAAGACAATACTATCATTACCAACAATGATTTTTCAGGAAAATTGGATGCTTTTAATGAAAAAATGACAACTTTCAATTCCTACACTTTATTGGTGATGGGCGATGATATTAAAGTTAATAATTTAACGATTAAAAATTCTTCTTGCAACGAAGGGCAGGCGGTTTCTCTTCATGTCGAAGGTGACCGTTTTGTGATTAAAAATTCAAATATTTTGGGTTGTCAGGACACGATTTATTCAGCCACGAATCACAGCAGACAATATTTTGAAAACTGTTATATCGAAGGAACCACCGATTTCATTTTCGGACAAGCAACCGTTGTTTTTAAGAATTGCACGATTAAAAGTTTAGCAGATTCTTACATCACCGCCGCGGCAACAGATGCTGACAAACAATACGGTTTTGTCTTTTTCGACTGTAAATTAATTGCCAAAGAAGGCATTACCAAAGTCTATTTAGGAAGACCGTGGCGACCGTATGCTAAGACAGTTTTCATCAACACCGAAATGGGAAAACATATTCTTCCCGAAGGCTGGAATCCTTGGAAAGGTGACAAAATGTTTCCTGACAAAGAAAAAACTGCTTATTACGCAGAATTCGGAAGCAAAGGCGATGGCGGAAATATCTTAAAACGTGTGAGTTGGTCTAATCAACTGACAAAAAAAGATTTGAAAAATTACACATTAGAAAAGATTTTTAATGATTGGAACCCTCAACATGAGTAATGAGTAATCGATAATGAGTGATTATCTAAATCGACATAGGAAAATGAAACGTCAAGAAAATTAGTTCTGTGAACGTTAAGAAAATTCTACTGTTTGAGCGTGACACAAATGTTAAATCAAAGGACAAATCCTGTATTCGCGAGAGTTTTAGAATTTTTAGAGAACAGAAATAATTTTTAGCGGAAATTTCCAAGTCTTGAACTTTTGATTCTTTTGTTTTAAGACAAAAGAATATTAATTAAAAATTTATTTAAAATGAAAAAAATACTTTTAGCATTATACATTTGTTTAGCAACATTCTTATTTGCTCAACAAAAACCAACCCTCTTCTTAATCGGTGATTCCACGATGGCAAATAAGGAAAATCCGGATAAAAACCCGGAACACGGTTGGGGACAGGTTTTGGGACAATTCATGACCAACGGAATTGAAATTCAGAATCATGCAATGAACGGCAGAAGCTCAAAAAGTTTCAGAACAGAAGGAAGATGGGATAAAGTGGAAAAACAACTGAAAAAAGGAGATTTTGTGATTATCCAGTTTGGGCATAACGACCAAAAATTAAAAGATTCTACGAAATTTACAAATCCTTATACTCAATACAGAGCGAATCTGGAAAGATATGTGAATGAAACAAGAGCTAAAGGAGCAACACCTATTCTGATGACCTCTATTACCAGAAGAAATTTTAATGAAAATGGTGTTTTAATCGACACTCATAAGGAATATCCTTTGGTGGTAAGAATGGTTGCAAATGATATGAAAGTTCCTTTTGTAGATATGCAATTATTAACCGAACAAATGGAAATTGCTGCTGGTCCTGAAAAATCAAAACTGTTACATTTACATTTCAAAGCTGGGGAAAATCTTTATTATACGAAAGATAAAGCAGACGACACGCATCTATCGAGATTAGGCGCTGAATCCGTTGCAAAATTGGCTGTTAAAGATTTGAAAAGCCTGAAAACTGGTTTGGAGAAATATATTAAATAACCTTCCACGGATTACGCAGATTTTCTCAGGTGAACACTAAAAAAATCTGCGTACTCTGCAAAATTTGCGAGAAATAATTAACAGTTTTTTGTCATCCTGAAAGGATCTATACTTACTTTTTAGCGTTTAGATGCTTTCAGCATGACAAAGTGA
>DKLU01000098.1:2948-3761 GCA_002455915.1 Chryseobacterium sp. UBA6632 | reverse complement strand
TCTTTTGTTTCAAGACAAAACGAACAAAAAATAGTAATTTTGTTCAAATATGATTTAAGCAAATATGCTATTACAACTTCCAGCAGAAAAAATCCCGATTCAGGAAATTCCGATCAAGAAAAATATCCAACTTTTCATTAAAAGAGAAGATTTAGTTCATCCTCAAATTTCAGGAAATAAATATTGGAAGCTGTTTTTTAACATTAATAATTATTTAGCAAAAAATCCTAAGAAGCCTTATATTATAACTTTTGGTGGAGCGTTTTCAAATCATATTTCTGCAGTTTCAGCAGTGGGAAATTTAGCTAAAATTCCGACTTTGGGAATTATTCGAGGAGAAGAGTTAAAAAATAAATGGCGAGATAATCCTACTTTACTTTTTTCCAAAAGAAACGGAATGAATTTGCAATTCGTAACCCGCGAAGAATACCGCCATAAAGAAAAACTAACTGAATTTTTACAGAAAGAATTTCCCGATGCCTTGATCGTTCCGGAAGGTGGAACCAATGAAGATGCCGTAGATGGCGTGAAAATGATGCTGAATGACAAAACAAAAGATTTTGATTATCTTTGCACCGCCGTTGGAACCGGAGGAACAATTGCCGGAATTTCAAAATTTTGTGAAGAAAATCAGAAAGTTATAGGATTTAAGGCTGTTGATGACGATTCTCTTGAAAATAGAATATTGGAGTTAACTTCGAAGAAAAACTTTAATCTAATAGATTCAACGTTTGGAGGTTACGGCAAAATAAAAGATGAGAATATCCGTTTTATCAATGATTTTAAAGAAAATTACGGAATTCCGCTTGAACC
>DKLU01000098.1:0-2859 GCA_002455915.1 Chryseobacterium sp. UBA6632 | reverse complement strand
GCTTGAACCGATTTATACGGGAAAGATGATGCAGAAGGTTTTCGAACTGATAGATGAAGGTTATTTTCCTGAGAACAGCAAAATTTTATGCTTTCATACCGGAGGTTTACAAGGTATTGAAGGAGCCAATTTGCTTTTAGAGAAACAAAATAGAAATTTAATTATATAAGTAAAAATTGAAAACGTGAAACACTAAGTGTTCCATCTTTCAATTTAAAACAATAAAAATTATAAGATGAAAAGACTTTTCATATTCGTAAGCCTTTTAGTTTTATCAAAATTCTCGGCTCAATCTTGGGCAACTGAAGACCAATACATCCAAAAATTTGCAAAATATGCGGTAGAAGAAATGGAAAAGTATAAAATTCCGGCTTCTATCACTCTTGCACAGGGACTTTTGGAAACAGGTGGCGGACAAAGCCGATTGGCTCAGGAAGGCAAAAATCATTTTGGTATTAAGTGTAAAGAAGATTGGACGGGAAAAACCATGAAACACACCGATGACGCTCCCAATGAGTGTTTCCGTGTATATGAAGATCCCAGACAATCGTACGAAGACCATTCCATATTTTTGGCGACAAGAAAATATTATACAGGGCTTTTTAATCTTGATATGAAAGATTACCGAGCTTGGGCACATGGTCTAAAAAAAGCGGGTTATGCTACCAATCCTCGTTATGCTTCTATTTTGATTGGTAAAATCGAACGTTATAAATTATACGAATTTGATAACACCAATTCTAAGGAAGTTCTGTATGCGGTCTTGAAAATGTATCCGAATTTGAAAGATGATACTGGGTTTATGGCTCAGCTGGAACCTGAAAAATATACAAAAAAAACAAAAGATCCGGTGACTGTGGAAGTGCCATACAAACAAACTTCTTACGCTCAGCAACAGAAAAGAGTGGAAAGAATTAAGACAAAGGCGGAAATTCTTAATTCAATTTTAATTAAAAGTCATCCAAATGATGGTTTGAAATATATTGTAGTTCCTGAAGATACTAATGTTCAGTTTATTGCTAAAAAATTTAACATCAGCGAAAGCCGATTGATGAAATGGAATGAGTTGGAAAACAGTTTTTTAAAGAAAAATGATATTGTTTTTCTTGAATCTAAAAATTCTGAAGGAAATACACCGACTTACAAAGCAGAATATGGTGAAGATATGCACGATATTGCCCAAAAATTCGGGATAAAACTGCACAAATTATATGCGAAAAACAGAATGGATGAAGGACAAAAACCTTCTGCCGGACAGTTGATTTATTTGATCGACAAGAAACCTAGAAATTAATTTTTGTTGATGGTTGATAGATGTTGGCTGATTTTGACCGACAACTATCAATTGTTAACCAACAACTACATATGAAGTATCAAAGAAGTTCAGCTTTATTCGATGAAGCTTACAAATACATTCCGGGAGGTGTAAATTCTCCGGTTCGTGCATTCAAATCTGTGGGAGGAGTGCCGATTTTTATGAAATCTGCAAAAGGTGCTTACCTTACCGATGCCGATGATAACACGTATATTGATTATATTAATTCTTGGGGACCTGCAATTTTAGGTCACACACATCCAGAAGTGTTGGAAGAATTAAAAATTCAGGCAGAGAAGGGTTTTTCTTTCGGAGCGCCGACAGAATTGGAAACTGAAATCGCAAAATTCATTACAGAAAATGTTCCGAATATCGATCAAATCAGAATGGTTTCTTCAGGAACGGAAGCTTGCATGAGCGCGATCAGATTGGCGAGAGGTTTTACAGGAAGAGATAAATTTATCAAGTTTGAAGGTTGTTATCACGGTCACTCAGATTCATTTTTGATTAAAGCGGGAAGTGGTGCTGCAACTTTCGGAAATCCAAATTCTCCCGGCGTAACCGTAGGAACTGCAAAAGATACTTTGTTGGCAAGATACAATGATTTTGAGCAGGTTGAAGATTTGTTCAGACATAATCAGGGTGAAATTGCAGCGGTAATTATCGAGCCTGTTGCAGGAAATATGGGTTGTGTTCTTCCGGAAAATGAATTCCTTCAGAAATTAAGAAAAATCTGTGATGAAAACGGGAGTTTATTGATTTTTGATGAGGTAATGACAGGTTTTAGACTGGCTTTTGGTGGCGCTCAGGAGCTTTACAATGTAAAAGCAGATTTAGTGACTTACGGAAAAGTAATCGGAGGCGGACTTCCGGTGGGTGCCTTTGCCGGAAGAAACGAAATTATGGATCATTTGGCTCCAAAAGGCGGTGTTTACCAAGCCGGAACATTAAGCGGAAATCCTTTGGCAATGAGAGCTGGATTAAAAACCTTACAACTCATTAAAAGCGATCCTGAATTTTTCAACAGATTGGCAAAAACAACAGAAACGTTGGATTTTGAAATCGGAAAAATTTTAAATGAAAAAGGAATTGCTCATAAAATCAACAGAAAAGGCTCGATGATGTCTGTGTTCTTCCATATCAATAGAGTGTCTAATTTTGATGAAGCTCAGGAAGCAAATCATTCATTATTTAATAATTTCTTCCATCAAATGTTGAAAAACGGAATATATCTTCCGCCAAGTGGATACGAAACCTATTTCATCAGCGATGCAATAAAAGATAAAGAAATTGATATGACTTTAGAAGCTGTAAGAAAATTCGATTTTTCTTAAAATGCCTAAAAATATATTTAAAAGGATGAGGTTTTTACTTCGTCCTTTTTTGTTTTAATTTTAGGACAGAGGAAAATGGAGCGTTAAAAAATTCCCACTGTTTGAAGTGCGACTAAAATATTGAACCGAAGAACAAATATTGAATTCGCATAAGTTTTGGGGATTTTAGGAGTAAAGTTTAATTTTTAGCGGAAGTTTCCAAGTCTTGAA
>DKLU01000101.1 GCA_002455915.1 Chryseobacterium sp. UBA6632 | reverse complement strand
TGATGATGATGTTTGCCGGGGCAATGTCCGGGCTTTTAGGAATTGGTTCCGGAGCGTTGAAAGTTTTGGCGATGGATAATATGATGAGACTACCTTTCAAGGTTTCTACTACCACGAGTAATTTCATGATTGGAGTAACGGCTGTGGCCAGTGCTTTAATTTATTTTCAAAGAGGTGAAATTATCCCTGTAATTGTAGCTCCTGTATTGATCGGAGTTGTGGTGGGAAGTTTCATTGGTTCTAAAACTTTAATGGCTTCAAAGACAAAAAAACTGAAAACATTTTTTGCTATTGTGATCACAATTTTGTCGATTTATATGATGTATAACGGTATTAATAAAAGTTTCAGATAATGAAAAAAGACTTCACAGATGTGGATTTGAACCGCTCCGTCGGAAATCTTCTGAGACTGGGTGTAATTCTATCCGTAGTTACTTCTCTGATTGGTTTCGTAAAATTATTCATGGAAGGCTTTAAAATGCCTAAAAAATATTCAAGTCTGGCAATAGGAAATTCTTCAGATAAAGTTTGGGGACATTTTTGGAATTCTCTTTGTAAAGGAGAAGGTTCTGCGATTATTCAATTAGGAATTTTACTATTGATTTTCACTCCATTAATGAGAATTATTTTCGCATTAATAGGCTATTTAAAAGAAAAAGACTACGTGTATGTAGTCATTTCTTCTATTGTTTTGGCAATTATGGCGATAAGCTTTTTTACAGGTTACGCGCATTAATTTTTATTATTTTATTTAGATTATCAAAATCCAAATAGCACAAGTATTCTTACAAATTTCAATAATAAGTATATCTGCCACGAACACACAAATTAATGTTTAAAATTCGACCATTCGTGGCATCAAAATATCATATAATTAAGCTTCATAAAATTCTAACGGCAACTGATCCGGATCTTGGGTAAAGAAAAATTCTTTGCCTGTGAATTCATCTATGCGAATTTCTTCACAAACCAATCCTTTATTAATCAATTCTTCTCGTTTTTCGTTTACATTATCCACTGAAAATGCCAAATGTCTTAAACCACAAGACTCTGGTCTGGAAGGCCTTTCCGGAGGGTTTGGAAATGAAAATAATTCAATTACATAATGATCTCCAATAGCAAGATCAAGCTTGTAAGATTGTCTTTCTTCACGATATACTTCGCGGATGACATTTAATCCTAAAACCTCTGTATAAAATTTCTTCGACACTTCGTAATCTGAGCAAATAATAGCAATATGATGGATTTTCATTTCGATTTTTTAATTTTTCTGTCTTCGAAAATACAAAATCAAATTTTCTTTTTATTGAATATTTTTAAATATACTTGTTAGATAAATAGATGGCAGATTTTTCCCTCTTTTTACTCAGCCTATAAAGAACTTACAAATTTTTCATAATCACTTTTCTGCAAAACCTCTTTAGGAGTTAGCTGATAAATATCCTTCCATGATGAAACACCGTGCTTTTCGACATATTTTTCAATAATTCGAAAACCTAACCAATAATTCAAAGCTTTCGGAGCGTCAGGAAATAATTTTAATTGATCATTCCTTAAAAGCGGATTATTTCCAGATTCATCATCAAAAAAAATTTTCACATTGGTAAAGATTTTCTTTTCATTTTTCAGAAACCATTCCCAATTTTTTTTCGACATATTTTCCACCGCTTCATATTTCTGAATTTTCCCTTCGAAGAAAACCCAGGTAAAATAACAGGCAAAACCTTCATCTATTGTCTGACTTAACGCGGAATTTTTATGAGCATCTTGAGTCCTGAATTTTTCATACACCAAATGATTGAGCTCATGCGGCAATCCTTTTTCAATCATATATTCAGGATCGGCATTTTCATAATTCAGTTCCAAGGCAAACTGATCGGCATTGCAACCGCCAAAACCAATACCTGTTAACGGACTATACAAAATACTGACCGTCGCTTTTGGCTGATAAGGAACCAACTGACCAAACTTTTTAAGATTCGTTTTTAAAACTTTGTTAAGATTGATATTCAAAAGACTTTGAGCTCTTTCATCAAATAATTTTTTGTTGTTGGGGTATAAATTTTTATTCCATTCGATCATTCCGGCAGCGTTATTAAATTTTGTCGCATTTTCCTCACCAAAAATATTTGCGTAACAGCTATCCCAAAGCTTTTTATGAGGTTGATACACTTTTTCTGCAATCATTTCGGCATTAAAAGCACTGTCTTTATGAGCCAAAATTTGATATTTAAACAAATTTTTCACCACAATATCATTCATTTTTATACTGTCTGCCAATTTTTCAATATTCTTTTCAAAAGTATTTTCGGGATCTAATTTTTGATTCATAGAGCTGAAGCAGACCGCTGCAATGGTGAATATATATAAAATGGTGCGTTTCATGATGTTAGTTTAGCTGAATATTAATTAAATGAATTCTTTCTAAAAATAATATTTTTTTGAATTAATTATTCATTTTTCAAATAAAAGACAACTGAAAATAGAATTTTATTACAAATAATGAATTTAAGACCTCATATTTTCATTAAAATTCAGCTAAGTAAAAAGTAGATTTGGCTACATCGAAAATCCCGACAATTCGGAACTTTGCTTCAATAAAAATTTAAGTAAAATGAAAATTATTGTAACAGGTTCTTTAGGGAATATCAGCAAGCCATTAACGATAGAATTGCTTGAAAAAGGTCATGAAGTAACGGTAATCAGCAGCAATTCTGAAAGAAAACTAGCAATTGAAGCGTTAGGAGCAAAAGCTGCAATCGGTACGATGGAAGATATTGATTTTTTAACTGAAAATTTCAAAGGAGCGGATATTATTTACGCCATGGAAGCTCTGAATGCAGGCGTATTTTTTAATCATGAAACTGATTTTGTTCAGGCAAATATTCATATTGCTAAAAATTATAAAGAAGCCATTGAAAAATCAGGAGTGAAAAATATTATTCATTTAAGCAGTATTGGTGCTCATACAAACGAAGGAAACGGAATCTTGAAATTTCATTATGAAGCAGAAAAAGTATTGAATAAACTTCCTGAGGAGGTTTCTATAAAGTTCATGCGTCCAGTTGGTTTTTATTATAATATGTATGCTTTTATTCCGACCATTAAAGCTCAAAATGCAATTATTCAAAACTACGGAGGAGATGAAAAAGAACCTTGGGTTTCGCCACTCGATATTGCTTCTGTGATTGCCAAAGAAGTGGAAAAACCATTTAACGGAAGAGAAATCCGTTACATCGCCAGCGAAGAAATTTCCCCCAACGAAATTGCCAAAACTTTAGGTGAAGCAATCGGAAATCCAGACTTGCAATGGATCACCATTTTGGACGAGGATTTATTAAACAATTTAATTAATATCGGAATGAATCCCGAAACAGCAAAAGGTTTTGTAGAAATGAATAAAGCACGAAGAGGAAGCGTTTTATATGAAGATTATTACAAAAACAGACCAATTTTAGGCAAAATTAAAGTAAAAGATTTTGCTGAGGATTTTGCGAAAGCTTATTATAAATAAATTTCTTTTGTCTTGAAACAAAAAAACAAAAATTCAAGACTTGGAAACTTACACTAAAAATTAAAGCCTAATCCTAAAATTCCCAAAACTTGCGCGAAATTTAAATTTCTCTTTCAATTCAAAATTTTTCTCGCGCTTCGAACAGTGGGAATTTTTTAACGGATTATGCTTTAATTTTCTTAACGTTCCATTTTCCGAAGTCGATTAACTGAAAATCAATACCTTTATCTTATGAAACAGCCGGTAAGAATAAAAACCATCAGTGAGTTCCATGAATTTCGTGGGTTGCCGAAGCCTGAACATCCGCTCATCAGCGTGGTGGATTACAGCCTGATTAAGCACACTCAGGAAAGTAGTTCTGCGAGTTGGGTTCAGGATTATTATTCGATTTCCATCAAAAGAAATTCTCATGCGAAGATCAAATATGGTCAGCAAAAATATGATTTTGATGAAGGCGTGATGTTTTTCATGGCTCCCGGACAGGTTTTCAGTGTGGAAGTCACTCAAAATTCATCATCAAAACATTCGGGATGGATTTTATTGATTCACCCAGATTTTCTCTGGAATACATCTTTAGCCAAAAAGATAAAACAGTATGAATATTTTGATTATTCGGTAAATGAGGCTTTATTTCTTTCCGAAAAAGAAGAAAATATCATTAAAAATATCGTTCAGAATATTCAGAATGAATACCATTCTTCGATTGATGCATTCAGCCAAAACATTATTATTTCACAAATTGAAACTTTGCTGAATTATGGTGAACGATTTTATCAGCGCCAGTTTATTACCCGAAGAATCACCAATCATAAAATTCTGGATTCGCTGGAAGAGCTGCTTACAGATTATTTCAACAATGAAAACCTCATCACAAAAGGTCTTCCAACTGTACACGGAATTGCAGAACAGCTGAACGTTTCGCCAAGTTATTTAACCGGATTATTAAAAGTACTAACAGGACAAAGCACTCAGCAGCATATTCATGAAAAACTGATCGAAAAAGCAAAAGAAAAACTTTCTACTTCTCAATTATCCATCAGTGAAATTGCTTATGAATTAGGGTTTGAACATCCGCAGTCTTTCAGTAAATTATTCAAAAATAAAACGCAGGTTTCGCCTTTGGAATTTCGACAATCTTTTAACTAACAGCTTTAAAATCTTGAAAGTTTAATATATATAGAAAAATATATTTTAATTTTTAATATCTTCATGAAAATTGAAATAATCATGACCATTCTAAAAATTATTTCTGTTATCTCCTACTGTTGCATTTTGATTATGGGAATGATGATTGCTGTTCCCATGATCTTATTTTTGATAGGTACAGCCATAGATTTTAGAAACATAGATCAGGTTTTTGCCATACTGGGAATCGTTGGAATTGTTCTGACTTTTATTTCGTGGAAGGAAGGTGTTTCAAAATCAATTATTGCTTTCCTGTTTATGATTTCACCTATTATTTCACGTTTATTTCAAGCGCCTGTTGAATCATTTAATTATTTGGTATTTACTGCTCCGTTGGCTATTTTTATCATTACTTACCTTATTGTTATTATTTTACAGATTAAAGAAAAATTGAAAACCTGATTCGTTTATTTTTTATATTTGAAAAGTCCAACATAATTTTTTTCATAATGGTTTAAATATTAGTTTTTTGAATTCAAATTATGTTGGACTTTTCA
>DKLU01000100.1 GCA_002455915.1 Chryseobacterium sp. UBA6632 | reverse complement strand
AAACTTGCGCGAATTCAAAAATTATTTTTTATTCGATATTTGTCTCGCGCTTTAAACAGTAGAATTTTTTTAACGTTCACAGAATAAATTTTCTTAACGTTCCATTTTCCTATGTCAGTTTACCACTGTTGAAATATTAGAAATCAAATTCATTTACAAATACTTTCTAAAACTCCAGAACTTTCGCTTTTTAAGATAATTCAAATTAGATTCATTATCATAGGCTTCTCTTTCAAAAGAAATTCTTCGGTACGCCAAATCGTTATCCTTTAATTTAAAAACCCAATAATAATACTCAATCACATAAAAAATGTAAAAGAAAATGATGAGCATTTCCCACTGTTGTCTTAAATGGATTTTTTCATGATTAATCAAAACATTATTTTCCTTATCTTCGGGTTTCCTAATGAAGATAAAGGGAAAAAGAGCAATGCCGTTGATTTTTAGTTTTTTTAAAGGTTTTTGGCATACAATTATCATAATAACAAATATAAAGTTTTTTGACTTAGAGATTTAACCTATGGCACTTTTTGACATCAAAGAAGGAGAAGACTTTTACTACAACGAGCAGGGGTACAAGGTTTTTACAGAAAAATTTCATCTGAAAAGAGGGCATTGCTGTAAAAGTGGCTGTAGGCATTGTCCTTACGGATACGATAAAAAGACCGATACATTCATTAAAAACGATAAAAAAATTAAATAAAATGAAAAAATATATTTTTATTTTGTTAGCCGCGGCTACTTTGGGATTAACATCTTGTAGTCCGTTCAACGTACGTTCTGATTATGCTGATACAGCAAATTTCACTTCTTATAAAACATATAAGCTAAGGATTGATGATTTGAAACTGAATGATATTGATAAAGACAGAGTTTTGAATGAATTGTCGAGACAGCTTCAAAGCAAAGGTCTTCAGTCGGGAGAAAATCCGGATTTGATCGTAAATGTAAAAGCCAATCATAAAAAAATTACAGACATCAACAGCAGTTCACCTTACGGAATGTGGGGCTGGGGCGGACCTTTCGGTTGGGGCGTTGGTATGAACAGAACCTGGACGAGCAATTATAACGAAGGTGCAATAATCGTAGATCTGATTGATGCTAAAACAAATAAATTGGTTTGGCAGGGTATCGGAAGCGGAGTCTCTGTAGATTCGCCAAAAGCAAAACAAAGACAGATTCCTGAGATCATGGGAGAGATCATGAAAAATTATCCTCCACAGAGAAAATAAGATTTAAATCAATCAAATATATTTAAAAAAGTCAACGCAAATTTTTGTGTTGACTTTTTTTGTATGTAAAAATAAAAGCTGCCTCACATACGTTCGGCAGCCTTCTCTCAGTTAAAATATAAAAAACCCCTTTTTTATTGTTTTATGGTTTTAAAAGATGAATTTGTTCCGTTTTTATAATGCAACGTCACAAAATAAATTCCTTTTTCTAAACGGTTAACGTCTAAAGTTGCAGCTGGCTTTTCAATCGTTTGCACAAGTCTTCCGACAACATCTGTGATTGTAATTGTTTTCACGTCTTTAATTTCCGAAATATGAATACTTTCATTAAACGGATTTGGATAAACTTTTACATTATTGGAAACTTTTGATTCATTCGTTCCTAAATTTGGAATCGGTTCCCAAGACGCATCATCCCAATAATATCCCGCGAAAGTAGAACCATCATTACGAATCGCCAGTCTTGCATTCGCAGGCACCGTTGTCGGAACTGCAATTGTTCTTTCCGCAGTAGCATCATAAGAGCTGTTAGTAATCGGAACCTGTTTCAAAATAACAAAAGTAGAAGCATCGGTAGCATCAGTGATATACCCAAAATCAAGAAAACCGCCTCCGGAATTGGCTTTTGCTTTAAATTTAAACTGATGAGTTCCCGCATTGATATTAGATATTTTCGGCATGATAACAATCGTAATTTTACCAGCTCCATAACCGTTTTGATAAATTTGCCCTGTACCTGAAGCCGGTTGAGTACTAGAAATAATTTGATTGGCTCCATTCAAAGCAATGCGATCCCAACATGTTGGAACAATACTTTCCGGCGCGTTGTAAGTATCAAAATTTTCGGAAAAACTATCAACTACACTGCATTGTGCATTTGTAAAAGATGTTCCGGCTAAAATTCCTAAAAAAGGAAAACAAATTTTAAAAGATAAATTTTTAATCATTCTAAATAAAAATAATAAAGCGAAAATAATTCTTTTTTTCATTAGTTTTATTTCAAAATTTCATGATTTATATCAATTAAATGAAAATTAATTTTCTGTTTAAAAGAAATTAATACATTAAAAAGTAAATATGATTAAAATCTTATCAAAATAGAAGAAATAATAATTGTTATCTTCAATTAAAATTCAAATTAACAATTCACCGCATTAAGATTTAACAAAATCGTAATTTTTTATTCATAAAATTGTAGTAATCTTACCTGAAATTTAATTAATATGAAAAAAATTATCTTATTTGCAACTTTTGCAGGATTAATGCACGCTCAGGCACCAGCGGGTTATTACAGTTCGGCAAACGGGCTTTCAGGAGCTTCTT
>DKLU01000095.1 GCA_002455915.1 Chryseobacterium sp. UBA6632 | reverse complement strand
ATATTTTCTTCCGTTAAAAGATCTGCCCATTGCTGTAAGGCAAACTTTTGACTTTCAATAGTAAACCATTGATTTTCTACTTTAGATTTCTGTAAAAGCAGTTCAAAATCAGCATCATTTTCGTTATAATCGGCCTCATTTTTCGCTAAAAAGTCTTTAATATAATGGCTAAGCCTTGTAAGTCCTAAAACTTGATTTTCAATATTCATAATTACTTTTAAATTGGGGAATATTTTGTAATTTTGTGCAAATTTAAAAAAAATTAGCGATGGCTATTAAAATAACTGATGAATGCATTAATTGCGGAGCCTGTGAACCGGAATGCCCAAACAATGCAATTTATGAAGGAGCGGTAGATTGGAAAGCTTCAGAGGGTACCGAACTTTCAGGTACTGTAACATTGCCTTCAGGCCTTACCGTGGATGCAGATGCACCACAGGAGCCGGTGAGCGATGATGTTTATTTCATTGTAACAGATAAATGTACGGAATGTAAAGGCTTTCATGAAGAGCCACAGTGTGCGGCCGTTTGCCCGGTAGACTGCTGTGTTCCGGATGAAGACCATGTAGAATCTGATGAAGCGCTGCTAAATAAAAAAGCGTTTTTACACGGAGAATAAAACTGCCGTCTCATACAATTATGAGACGGTTTTTTGTATATAAAAAGTCATAAATTTCAAATAAGAATCTAAAAATGAAGCTGTAAGGGCAAAATGTTTTTACAGAAAATCCAAAAAAATAAAAATATGAGCAAAAAGCACAACTTTAGCGCGGGACCATGTATTTTACCTCAAGAAGTATTCGAAAAATCGGCTGAGGCGATCTTAGATTTTAACGGAATCGGTTTATCTCTTCTTGAAATTTCACACAGAAGTAAGGATTTTGTAGCCGTAATGGACGAAGCACGCGCGATTGTGAAAAGATTGATGAATCTTGGAGATGATTACGAAGTTTTATATTTAGGAGGTGGTGCTAGCTTGCAGTTTGCGATGGTTCCTTACAATTTGATGAAAGTTGGCGGAAAAGCGGCTTATCTAGATACAGGAACTTGGGCTGCCGGAGCGATTAAAGAAGCTAAAAAAGTAGGAACGGTAGATGTTGTAGGTTCTTCAAAAGAAGAAAATTATTCTTTCATTCCAAAAGATTATACGGTAGGTGCAGAATACGATTATTTCCACTGTACTTCTAATAATACGATCTACGGAACTCAAATGAAGTCTTTCCCTCAAGTGGATACTTTAATGGTTTGCGACATGAGTTCTGATATTTTCTCGAGACAATTAGATTTCTCTAAATTTGATTTAATCTACGCCGGGGCTCAAAAAAATATGGGACCTGCAGGAGTAACTTTAGTGGTTATTAAAAAAGAAATTTTAGGAAAAACAGGAAGAGAAAATATGTTCTCAATCTTAGATTATTCTCAGCATATTGCTAAAGAATCTATGTACAATACGCCACCTGTTTTCCCTGTTTATGCGTCTTTATTGACTTTACAACATTTAGAAAACAACGGAGGAATTGCAGCTGCCGAAGCCAGAAACGAAGCAAAAGCAAAACTTTTATACGATGAAATCGACAGCAATCCTTTATTCGAAACGTTCTGTGTGGAAGAAGATCGTTCGTTAATGAATATATCTTTCAAACTGACTGACGAAAGCAAAAAAGAAGCCTTCGACAATGCGTGGAAAGCAGCTAATATAAGCGGTTTGAACGGTCACAGAAGTTTAGGAGGATACAGAGCCAGCTTGTATAATGCGTTACCAATCGAAAGCGTACAGGTTTTGGTAGATGTAATGAAATCACTTAAATAATTAAACATTTAATATTCATACACTTAAAGATTATTGGGTGTTATTTTAAAATTTCTTAATTTGCGCAACTGTTTAATTTTTTAAAATAACCCAATCTTTAAAAATTTAAATTAAATAAAAGTACCATGAGAGTTTTAGCTAACGACGGAATTTCGAAAGCAGGAGAACAGGCATTGAGAGATGCGGGAATTGAAGTGTTGGACAACAGAGTTGCTCAGGATCACGTAATCAACTTCATCAACGAAAACAATGTAGACGTTCTTTTGGTAAGAAGTGCTACGAAAGTAAAGCAAAACCTGATTGATGCCTGCCCCAACCTGAAAATTATCGGAAGAGGTGGCATCGGAATGGATAATATAGATGTTGAACATGCTATTGAAAAAGGAAAATATGTGATCAATACGCCGACTGCCTCCTCAAAATCGGTTGCAGAATTGGTTTTCGGACATTTCTTTTCTTTAGCAAGATTTCTTCACGAATCAAACAGATTAATGCCTTTGGAAGGGGAAACTCATTTCAATGCCATGAAGAAATCGTTCAGCAATGCTTATGAACTTTCAGGGAAAACCTTAGGAGTTATTGGCTTTGGAAGTATCGGACAGGAAGTAATAAAAATAGGAATTTCTTTGGGTATGAAGGTGAAAGTTTTAACCAGAAAACCCAGAACAGAAGTTCTTACGTTGAGCTTCTTCGACGGACAGTCGGTGAATTTTGAAATCACTTCTACCAACGATACAGATGCATTTTTGAAAGATGCAGATTTCATAAGCATTAATACTCCTCAGACGAATGAGTATGTAATAGACACGCCTCAGTTTGAAAAAATGAAAGACGGAGTCTACATAGTAAATACTGCAAGAGGCGGTGTGATGAACGAAGTTGCTCTGATTGATTTTATTGAGTCAGGAAAAGTGGCAGGAGCCGCTCTGGATGTTTTTGAAAACGAGCCGAATCCGGAGCTTCCATTGCTAATGAACCCTGCGCTGTCACTTTCTCCACACATTGGAGGAAATACAGTAGATGCTCAGGACAAGATTGGAGTTGAACTTGCAGAACAAATTATTAAGTTAAAAGAAACTATAAACTAAAATATGCCTGTTTTTAAACCTTTTCGTGGAATAAGACCTCATAAAGATCATGAGAGCACCTTCCCTACTCACCCTTTGGATAATTTTACCCAAGAGCAGATAGCGGAAAAAGCTCAAGTGGAAAATACTTACATCAATATGATAAAGCCTTATGTTGTAAGTAAATCTAAAGATATTGATAGGAACTTAAGAAAAATCCGTTCAACATTTGAAGAATTAATGGAAGAGAAAAAGCTCGTCCAGGACAGTTCTGCTTACTATCTCTATGAGCAAATATACCCGAATAAACAGGTTTTCAGAGGCCTTTTAGGATTAGCAAGCATCGAAGATTTCTGGAACGGGAAGATCAAGAGACACGAAAGCACCATTCCTCAAAGAAAGGAAAAGCTGGCGCATTATCTTGAGAAAGTAAACCTTCAGGCAGATCCTGTATTGCTTACCTACCCTTCCAATTCAAAGATTGAATTGCTGATGAACCATGAGGAGAAAAATGTTCCTATTTTCAATCATGTAGACAGCATCGGAATCAGACATAAAATCTGGAGAATTGATAACCGTCTGAAACTTCAGCAGTTTAAAGAAGTTATTGATCAGATCGATTCTTTCTACATTGCAGACGGACACCACAGAATTGGTTCTACGGCATTGAATGCCAAACATCAGAAAGATAAAAATAAGCGACATAACGGAACCGAACTTTACAACTTTGTATACAGTTTCATCGTTTCCAACCAATCGATAAAAATTCATGATTATAACAGAATTGTAAGTGATATCAACGGGTTGTCGACGGAAGAATTTTTGAAGGAATTGGAACAGTATTTCCTGATTCACGAAAAAGATCAGACCCCTTATTATCCGTCTCAGAAGTTTCACATTTCAATGTATCTGGATGGCAAATTCTACTCGCTTCACGTTAAGCACGACCTTCGTTCTGCAGAAATGTCTTTGGATAATGTGGATCATCATCTTTTGGATAAATATATTTTTAAAAATATTTTGAAAATTGAAGATTCCGACAGTTCAGACAAAATTTCTTATGTAAAAGGTACTTCAAATATTGAAGGAATCAACCTTTTGAAAGAAAAAATAGATGCAGGTGAAGGAAAAGTAGGATTCGGAGTTTTTCCGGTAAGTTTTAACGATATGATTAAAATTTCAGATCTAAAACTAAGCATGCCTCCAAAATGCACATTCATTGAGCCTAAATTGGTTACAGCATTGTTAATGTACGATATGAAACCTTAAAATATTCCTTTATTTTCGCTATTTTTATCAGCGGAAAAAGAAAAGGTTATAAAAAATGAAAAAAGTCTTCATTATAATTCCACTCTTTTTGGGTGGAATTTTATTTTCTCAAAAAAAACCTCAGAAAAAAAATCCTATCAAAAAAACAACCGTTGTAAAATTCAACTATCATGATGAGTTTAAAAGGATCTTAGATGAGATTACGACCAACGGAACGGCATACTATAATCTTGGAGAACTCACAAAAGGCGTGGGGTCACGTTTCAGCGGAACTCCGGGATATGAAAAAGCGGCGCAATGGGCTGAAAAAAAGCTGAAAGATATTGGCATTGAAATGATTTGGAGACAGGAAGCCAGAGTTCCTGTTTGGGTACGTGGACGAGAATCTTTGCAGATAAAAGCCGCCAATGGAGACTGGAAAAATATAAAGATGCTCTCTTTCGGAAACTCTGAAGGAACGGGCGGAAAAGATCTTACCGGAGAAATTGTTATTATTAACTCAACCGCTGAGCTTAATGCCTTATCCATTGGAAAACTAAAAGACAAAATTGTTTTTGTGAATGTTCCGATGGATCCGAGAATCATTAATACGAGTGACTCTTATTTAAGTACGGCAAAATCAAAATTAATTTCAGCTTCTGTTATTGCTAAAACAGGTGCAAAAGCTTTAATCATAAGATCATTAACGACAGCAAATGATGATACACCTCATGCTAAAATGATCTATTATGAGGCTGATGATAAAGTGAAAATTCCGGCATTATCTATTGGTGTTCGTTCAGCCGATGAACTTGAAAATTTATTAAAAAAGCAAAAAGTAACGGCTAAGATCAATATGTCTGCTGAATCCAAAGGTGAAACCACAAACCCGAATATCATCGCTGAAATTGGCGGTAAAAAAGATTCTAAAGTTATTGTTTTAGGCGCTCAGCTTGATTCTTGGGATTTTGCTGAAGGCGCACATGATGACGGAACCGGGGTTGCCCAATGCATTGAAGTTTTAAGAACCTTAAAAGCGTTAGGTTATGAAAATAATCATACAATACGAGTGGTTTTGTATGCTAATAGTGAAAATGGCGGACAAGGAAGGGAGACCTACGCGGCTTATGTAAAAAAGAAAGAAGAAAAACACGTTTTTGCCTTGGGAACCGATGCCGGAGGATATTCCCCAAGAGGATTTTCCTTGGATATGTCGCCACAAAGAAGAAGACAGGTTTTTGAATGGAAAAATTATTTCCTTCCGTATGGGGTTTATGATTTTGACCAGACCGATGCCATTCAGGATATTTCTCCGTTGAAAAAACTGGATATTCCGTTGGCAGAACTGGTGGTAGATACCCAACGATATTTTGATTATCACCATTCCGAACAGGATACTTTTGATAAAGTAAATAAAAGAGAGCTCCTTCTGGGAGCGGTTGCCCTTACACAAATGATTATTATGATTGATAAAAATTGGTAAAATGAAAAAGATATTAGGAACTTCATTATTGCTTCTCAGCTTAGCCGTTTTCGGGCAGGC
>DKLU01000097.1 GCA_002455915.1 Chryseobacterium sp. UBA6632 | reverse complement strand
CAAAAAAGAGCTCAAACATGCCACTCAATCTGGGCTAGGGAAGTAGCCGTTTTTTCATTTTTAGAAATAATCATAAAATTTTAGTTCAATAAAAAAACTTATGCTAGAAATTCAAAATTCAGGCGTAAGAGATTCACTTCTTTCAATCACAATCCCTATTTTTGTTAAAAATGAATTAATGAAAAAATTAATTTTATTAGCTGTAATTGGTCTGGGAATTGTTTCCTGTACCACACAAAACGCAAGAAAAAACATGACGGATTTACCTAAAGACTGGAAACACAACACAAATATTTACGAAGTAAACGTAAGACAATATACACAGGAAGGAACCTTCAGAGCATTTGAAAAAGAGATGCCAAGACTGAAATCAATGGGCGTAAAAACCCTTTGGTTTATGCCGATCACGCCGATTGCTCAGGAAAATAAAAAAGGTAGCATGGGAAGCCCTTACGCCGCGGCAGATTATACCTCCATCAACCCGGAATTCGGAACTTTAGACGATTTCAAACACATGGTGAACGAAGCTCACAGATTGGGATTCAAAGTTATCATCGACTGGGTGGCGAATCATACAGGCTGGGATCATGTCTGGACAAAAGCACATCCAGAATTTTACCTAAAAGATGCCGATGGAAATTTCCATAAAGCTTCAGGAATGGACGATATCATCGAACTAGACTACAAAAATCAGGAAATGCGTCTAGCAATGATCGATGCCATGAAATATTGGGTTAAAGAAACCAATATCGATGGTTTCCGTTGCGATTTAGCTTCTTGGGTTGAGGTTGATTTTTGGGAACAAGCTCGTCCGGAAGTAGAAAAAGTAAAGCCACTTTTCTGGTTAGGTGAATTTGATGAAATTGAAAGCCCAAAATATGGAAAGGTTTTCGATGCAAGTTATTCCTGGAAATGGATGCACAAGTCGGCGGATTATTACAAAAAAAATGAACCGCTTCAAGGGTTAAAAGACTTGTTGATACAATATTCGAACATAGGCGATGGTTCCATGAGAGCGTGGTTTACATCCAACCATGACGAAAATTCGTGGAACGGAACCGAATATGAAAAATATGGAGTGACCACAAAGCCAATGGCTGTTTTTTCTGCAACATGGAATGGAGTTCCGTTATTGTATTCCGGGCAGGAATTACCAAACATTAAACGTCTGGAATTTTTCGAAAAAGATGTTATTAAATGGACGAATACGTATCAAAATGCAGATTTTTATAGAACATTATTAAATTTGAAAGCCTCCAATCCTGCATTGAGAGGTGGAGATAACAATGTCGGAACATATTTGTTAAACACTTCCGCGAATGATAAAATTTTAGCCTATCTCAGAAAAAATGGTAAAGATGAGGTGTTGGTAGTTTTAAATATGTCGAAAGAACCTGTCAATTTCAAAATTGAAGACGAAAATGTTTCAGGAACTTTCAGAAATGTATTTGAAAAGGTAAACAGAAATTTTGATAACGGTAAAGATTTTAATTTCAAACCTGGCGATTATGCCGTTTTTGAAAAATAAATATTGACAAAAATTTTTTATTTTTATAAAATATCAATTTGAAAGCGGACAAAAGTCCGCTTTTACATTTAAAACAAAGTAAACTGAAATGAATAAAGAAGAAATAGTAAATATCATAAAATCAAAAATATCAGATAAAATTCAAAATTTCGAAAATCTTATTGCCGAAACCAGAGCTTCCAATAATGATACAAAAAGTTCAATGGGAGATAAATATGAAACCGGTCGCGAAATGCTTCAGCAGGAAATTAATAATCTTCAAAGGCAACTGAATGAAACTTTAAATCAACAAAATGTAGTTCAGAAAATGACATCAGAAGCTTGTCTGAAAGTTCAGAATGGAGCTTTGGTGAAAACTGATAAAGGTTTATTTTATATTTCTGCTTCTTTGGGTGAAATTATTGTGGAAGGCAAAAAAATAATGACAGTTTCCGCGGAATCTCCTTTGGTGAAAGCGATGTTTGGCAAGAAAATGGGAGAAGCATTTACCATTAATAATATTCCTCAAAAAATTGAGAATATTTGGTAAAACTCTTTTCATGAAAACTAAAAAATTACTTTTAATAGCCTTTATATTGTTTAACTTTTTTCTGAATGCTCAGATTAAAGCTGTTATTTCCAATTCCACATATACTATCTAAACGGTAGATTTAACGATAAATAATATAACGGTTGTTTTAAATAGTGAAGGCGAAATCCAGAGATTTTATTCTGATAATTCTAATGGCGCAACAGATTATTATGATCAGGATGTTTTTAATAAACACAGAGCAGGTAAAATAAAAAGTCTCGGCGGTGTAAAAGTTGAGTATTGGAATGCGATGAATCAGGATGATCCAAAATATGGAAAAATTAAAAGCATTGGGGATCTGAAAGTTGATTACTGGGATTCAATAAATTTTGATCCGGAAAAGGCGGGAAAAGTGAAGTCCATCGGAAATATCACCATCGATTATTACCCTAAAGACATTATTGATAACAGCCGATTTGGTAAATTAAAATAGATCGGAAATATTTCAATAGATTATGGGTTAAAAGATATTATTGATAGTAGCAAGTTTAAAAAATTAGTAAAATTTGGTTCTGTAAAATTAGATTACTGGAACGATCATATTATTGAAAAAGAGAAATTTGGCAGATTAAAATCTATTGAAGGAAACTCTAAGGAAGTGAGCGTTTCGTTACTTTAATTATTTAACATTTCAAGTCTAAAATTTAAGAAAAATTTATTGCTTTAAATGGAAACAATGGCGCTAAAAATTCGTAAATTAGAGGTAGATATTTAATAATAAATCTTATAAAATTTTATCAATATGGGAATTTTAGATAATAAAGTAGCTATCGTTACTGGAGGAGGTTCTGGGATTGGTTTATCCGTTGCTGTAAGTTACGCTAAAGAAGGCGCAAAAGTGGTTGTTTCAGACATAAATGAAGAACATGGAAATCAGGCTGTAGAACAAATCAAAGCAAATGGTGGGGAAGCTTCTTTTATAAAAGCAGATACTTCAAGCCCGACTGAAGTGGAAAATCTGGTAAAAGAAACGGTAAAAATTTATGGCAAATTAGATATTATCTGTAATAATGCAGGAATTGGTGGCGAAGCAGCTCTTACGGGAGATTATAGTCTCGATAGTTGGAGAAAAGTATTGAGTGTAAATCTGGATGGAGTTTTCTATGGTTGTAAATATGCCATCGAACAAATGGAGCAAAATGGTGGTGGAGTAATTGTAAATATTGCTTCCATCCACGGAACAGTGGCCGCACCTATGTCTTCTGCCTACACCACTGCAAAACACGCGGTGGTAGGACTTACTAAAAATATTGGCGCAGAATACGGTCAAAAAGGTATTCGTTGTAATGCCGTTGGCCCTGGTTATATCGATACTCCGTTATTGGAAAGCGCAAGTGGGGATATGAAGGTAGCGTTAATTGCAAAACACCCAATCGGAAGATTAGGAAAATCTGAAGAAGTAGCAGAGTTGGTATTATTCTTAAGCTCTGAAAAATCTTCTTTCATGACAGGTGGTTATTACCTTGTAGACGGTGGTTATACCGCAATCTAAACGGTCAGAAAAACGATATAGGAAAATGGAGCGTTAAAAAAAATAAAAATTAATCCGTTAAGAAACTCCACTGTTTGAGCAAGAGACAAATATGGAAACGAAGAACAAATGTAGATTCGCGCAAGTTTTTGGGATTTTAGGATTAAGTTTTAATTTTTAGTATTCATTTTCCAAGTCTTGAATTTTTGTTTCTCGTATGTTTGCGTCATATAAATTTACGTTTACATTGGAGAACTAAAAGCTAAGAGGCAGAAGAAATATTTTGTTTCAGGTAGTTATTTTAATATACCGTAAAAAGAAAGATTCTCTGTCTCTAAGTTTCTCCAAAATCTGAACAGTACTTAGGGAGTGAATGCATATCCCGGATAATTACGAGAAAAGATTAACAGGAACTGTGGCTTTATAAAAATAACAATATTATGAAAAAACAGTGTGTCGGGATTGATATATCCAAAGATTATCTTGATTGTTGTATTGGATGGATAGATTCTGAACAGAATCACAAGCTACAGAAGAATAAGATGTTTTCGAATAATGAAATTGGTTTTAAGGCTTTGTTGCATTGGGTTTCAGATTTCTGTATTACAGAAAATATGGTTTATGTAATGGAAGCTACAGGAGTTTATTATGAGCATCTGATTTATTATCTCACCGAAAATAATTGCAAGGCTTCAGTTTTACTGCCTAATATGGTGAAACACTATGTAAAAAGTTTGAATATAAAAACGAAAACTGATAAAATAGACGCAGAAGCTTTGTGTAGACTCGGTTTAGAGCGCAGACTTGAGTTCTGGCGAAGCCCCTCTACAATCACTCGGGAGCTCAAGTTCTTAAGTAGAGAATACCGTGAAATAAAGTATAAAATTAATCAGGTCAAAAACCAGCTTCATGCAAGATTTTACAGTTATAGATGTCCTGAAACCACAGAACGCAGATTAAAAAAGCAAATTTCATTGCTTGAAACACAGGTTATGGAGATAGAAGCAGAGATAAGAACTTTAGTGATGACAGACAGTTCTTTTTATGATAAAATACAAAGAGTGTGTACCATTCCGGGAGTAAGTTTCATCACCCTTGTCTGTATTGTTGCAGAGACAAATGCGTTTGCTCTGATATCAAATGCCAAACAGCTTACCAGCTATGCGGGTTTAGATGTGCAACATAATCAATCCGGCAACAGGCAGGGTAAAACAAGAATTTCAAAAAAAGGGAACCGTTTTATTCGGCACGCTCTCTATATGCCAGCATTGTGTGCGAGTAGGTTTAATCCCACGATGAAATCTTTTTACACCAATTTAACTGAGCGTAAAGCTGCGAAAAAAATAGCTGTGACAGCGGTAGCAAGAAAACTGTTATGCTTAATTTATGTTCTCTGGAAAAAAGATGAAGAATTTATTGTCAATTATGAAGAGCATAAAAATACAGACAGGGTTTCGCCTGTCTGTACAGGATAAACATAAATGCTTTCCTAAAATATAGTTTCATCAAATTTAAAAATAAATTTTAGATAAACAAAAAACCGCTTTAGTGATAAAGCGGTTTTCTATTTTTATTGATTGGGAGCAGTTGTGGTTAAACTTCCGCTGTCACCATTGGTAATGTTAATGCTTGTGGGTGTCACCAGCTGAATTCCGTCTGAATCCAAACGTTCTTTTATCTTTAAATAAGCCTCACTTTTAAAGTGAACCATATTAGATCCTACTTTCATCCAGAATTTTGCCTGAAGCGTGAAAATTCCCTGTTTCAAATCTGTGAAAATAACTTCTGTATTATCTAAGCGATCGATATCTTTTAAACTTTTAATCACCTCCATAATTCCTTTTTGAGCGGTCGTGATATCTTCATCAGCAGGAATTTCAAAATTTAAAATAATTCTTCGTTGAGGTGATGCCGTAATATTTGAAAATGGCGCATTAAAAATAACCTGATTCGGGATATACACTTTTCTTCCATCGTCTGTAATGATTTTCGTTGTTAAAAATCCAATCTCTGAAACCGTTCCTGAGTTAGCTCCAATGCTGATATAATCTCCAATTTTAAAGGCTTTATCAATACCAATCAACATTCCGGAGAAGATACTTGAAACTAAATCTTTCAAAGCAACCCCTGCGATAACCCCGGCAACCCCTAAACTTCCGATAAATTTCCAAAGAAATCCGCTGAATCCCATAATTTCAAGGGAAATAAAAGTTCCCATAATCATAATAATGAATCTGAAAACTCCGATCAATGTTACAAGCGAACTTTCCTTTTTGCTCTTCGGAAATAATTTGTGAAAAACTTTTACCGAAATTTTACTGAGATACTTACTTGTGATTAAAAAGAAAGAGAAAACAAGAATTCCGACAACTAATTTGGGAGTGAGCTCCGCGAATTTCATATACCAACTTTCCAGAACCCTGTAAACAACATCTACATACCTTAAACTCTCTTTTTCCATGAATTGAAACTTTTTTTATTTAAATATATAAATTTTCAACAAAAATTTTGCCAGTTAGAAAAAGTCTACTAAATTTGTAGACTAATAAAGCAAAATATTATGTCAATCAAACTAGGAGATATTGCACCGAACTTTCAGGCAGAGTCATCTGTAGGTGATATTGATTTTTATACTTATTTAGGAGATTCTTGGGGAATTTTATTTTCTCATCCGGCAGATTATACACCGGTTTGCACTACGGAATTAGGTTTTACATCAAAATTAAAATCTGAATTTGAGCAAAGAGGGACTAAAGTAATTGCCCTGAGTGTAGATGGAGTAGAAGATCATCAAAACTGGATAAAAGATATTAACGAAACCCAGAATACCGATGTACAGTTTCCTATTATTGCTGATAAAGACAGAAAAGTTTCCGAATTGTATGATTTTATTCATCCGAATGCATCTGCAACGGCAACCGTTCGTTCTTTATTGATTATTGATCCTGAAAAGAAAGTTCGTTTGATTATTACGTATCCTGCTTCAACAGGAAGAAATTTCAACGAAATTATCAGAGTTTTAGATTCTCTTCAGCTGGTTGATTCACATAAAATTGCAACACCTGTGAACTGGAAAAATGGCGATGATGTAATTGTTCCGCCTGCAATTTCTACGGAAGATGCGAGAAAAATTTTCCCGAAAGGTGTGACAGAAATAAAGCCATATCTAAGATATACGCCCCAACCCAATACATGATTTATTTGATTTTTTATAGTTTAGTTTTAATTTGTAAGAAAATCGCCTCGAAAAATATTTTCGAGGCGATTTCATTTATATCGGTTAAAATAATTTTAATTACTTAACGTCGTTTACAACTTGCTTAGCTTTTGAAGTTGGCAAATAGATACTGAAACCTAGGTTGAATGTAATGTTAGACGTTAAACCTGTGTTTCCGAAACCTGTTACCCCAGCATATTTTACTAAACCTTCTAAACCGATGTTTGGAGTGATAAAGTAAGAATAACCAGGACCTACACCAAAGTCAAGACCTGTAGTCGAGTTACCTCCTTTGCTGATAGAATAACCACCAACACCTAAGTTACCTTCGAAGAACCATCTGCCGTGGTTCAATAAGTTGTCGACACCTTGCTCACCTGGAGAAAGATAATAACGTCCTAAAGCACCAACACCATAATCGAATCTTGTATTTGCTGTGTTTGAAGATTTACCAATACCTAAATTTACATAACCCCCAACTGCAACGTTATCTTCAACAAAATAAGCTCCTTTTGGTTGTAGGTTGATTTGGTAACCACCACCAGTGTTTAATCCGAAGTTACTTGTTACCAAGCTGCTTCCTACCATCCAGTTACCTTTTTGAATCTGAGCATTCATGGAAGTAGTTAATCCTGCTGCTGCTAATATACCTGCTAGAACTAGTTTTTTCATAATTTATAATTTTTAATAATTAATGTTTATTATTCTAAAACAAGTGAAATTCAATATGCATGCCAAAAGTGTTTATTTTCAGATAAATTTCTTAAAATACTGTTAAAATTAACAAAATTGATATACGTGAATTTTAACATTTAAATTAAAAAATTCATAAAATTAAATCATTAATAAAATAATAGAAACAATAATCCCTGTAACAGTGAAAATTATTCCGCGTTTGAAAATTTTTGTTTTGGGGTTGAACATCCAGAAGCTGGAGATGACAAAAAAGAATAATGCGACACCAAAGAATACATTTAAAGGTGACAATTTGTCTTTGGATTGCGCTTTGTGAAGCTTCACCATTTTATCTAAAACGTAAGGAAGCTCTTTTTTAGTATATTTCGCCTGCCCGGTTGATGAATCGTAAATTCCTTGTTTAAACTTTAAAATATTTCCTTCTGTTTTTTCGATTTCAAAGTTTTTGATTTTCAGTTCTTTGCCGATTTCTTTTTCTGAAAGATTTTTTTCAATTACTTTATCATAATTTTTTTCTTTTTTCAGAAGATCGGTATCTCTGTAAACCAAAAGAACGCCACTTACCGCATACACAGCCATAATTCCTGCAAGGAAATAGCCTAAATAACGGTGCGTAATTCTCATAAAACTTCTCGTATCCTTAATTTTATCCATATCTAAAATCGTTTTGTTTTAAAGCTCAAAAGTGGAAACTGCAAATTTGCAACTTCCACTTTATAAAAAGAAATTATAAATGTTATAAATTTCTAAAGTTTATATGTTAATGTGAAATAGTAATTTCTAGGCATAATCGGGTTTACAGAATAATTTTCGTGTACGTTGTAGTTTACCACATCGAATAGATTACCCACTTTTCCTTGGATGGAGAATTTATTCCAGTCATAGCCAATATATAAATTTACGGTTGTGTAATCTTTCAGATCAAACATTCTTGTTACGCCACCTCGGCTTGTATTGGTAGATTTTGTATCGTTCCAGCCAGCGATTCTGTCTCCGATATAGTAGAATCCCGCGCCAATTTTAAGTCCTTTCACATAATTTGTAAATTTATAGAAAACTGAAGCATTCGCCGTTGTAGCAGGTGTTCTTACCAATCTTTGATTTTCGATATAACCTTTTTCAGGCGTGTCTACATACACAGAATTATTATAAGAAAAACCTCCAATGATCGACAGGTTTTCATTTGGATTTCCGGTAATATCCAGTTCAACCCCGCGGCTTCTCATTTTTCCTGCAAATTCTTTAAGATTGGTATCTGTAGCATTTACGGGAGCTCCGTTTTGTGCCACAAACCAATACGTCTGGTAATAATTATTGTAATCGATTTGATAAGCAGATACATTTACCGCTAAAGCATTATTCCAGAAATTCTTTTTAATTCCAACTTCATATTGATCAACGGTTGTTGGTTTAATTCCTAATCTCGATAAGCTTCCCAATTGATTCTGAACCTGCTGTGTCGGCTGATTGGTATTCACTGTATTGAACTGATCGGAAGTATATCCTGTATTCACAACAAATGAATTGGTGTACGTTGCAAATGCAGAGAAATTATCATTCGGCATATAAACAATTCCAACTTTTGGTGAGAATGCATTGTCTGATGTAGATGAATTTGCTACTTCAAATTTTTCATTAGATGCAAAACGAGTGGTTATTGTTGGCATATTTTCGATATATGACCATCGTAAGCCCGCGATTACTTTTAATTGTTTTGTTAAACTAATAAAATCTTGTGCATAAAATCCTATTCTTCTGGTATTAACTCTGGTTTTGGTATTGCTTGTGGAAGTTGGCATATCTACGCTGCCCCAAGTAGAAGGATCGTCTAAAAATAAAGTGTTTGATGTTGAGCTTAAATTGTAGCTGTAAGCATCGGCTTGATTATAATCTGCATCTGAACCTAATAAAACCTTATGGTTGATTTTTCCGGTATTAAATTCTCCGTTGATATTTATCTGTGCAGAACCATAGTTTTGTTCGTTATAAGTTTTTCCAAAGGGTCTAGTCCATGAAAGGCGGTTGGTTTGAACTTTGTCATACATCCATTGTACTCTTTCAGAAGAAAAATAATCTTTCGTATAATTTTGGTAAGAAGCAGTAGCGTTCAAAGACCATCTTTCATTAAACTGATGATTGAAAGTAACATTGGTAGAAGCTTGTTCCACATTTTGATATTGCCAGTTTGTTCCGAAGAAAGTATTTCTACCCACGGTATCATTCAGTCTGTAACTTCCGTCTTTGTTGGTAATAGAACCAATTCCGAAATCTGGCGTAAAATCTGTTTTTAAATAATCTGCTTCTACAATTAATTGTGATTTCGGACTTATATTAAATAAAAATGAAGGATTAAAATAGTATTTCTCAGATTGTACCACATCTCTGAAACTTTCAGCATATTCATAAGCTCCATTCACTCGGAAAGCCATATTTTTAGATAAAGGACCATAAATATCTACGGTGGGTTTGTAAGAATTCCAGCTTCCGGCGTTCAATCCAAGGCTTCCTCCAAAATTAAATTTAGGCTTTTTCGTAATCATGTTGATGATTCCTCCGGCTGCTGCATTTCCAAAAAGCATAGCATTAGCTCCTTTCAGAATTTCCACTCTTTCCAGTCCGCTTACTTCAGGAAAAACTCCGCTATTGATTCTCGAACCGTTTTTAAAAATATTATCATTTCCTAAAATAAAACCTCTTCCTCCAAAACTGTCTTGCGAATTTCCTCTGGAAGATGTAACATACATTCCGTTGACGTTTTGTATCACATCACTCAATTGTTTTGCCTGCTGTTGCTCAATAATTTCGTGGGTAACAATGGCAATTGGCTGAGGAGTTTCCATTACCGTTAAATTAGATTTCGTAGATAATGGCTTAGCTTTATTGGGGTTTCCTGTTTTGTGAAGATTCACATCTTCAATGGTTTGGATTTTAATAGTATCCACCTTTTCCACCTGTGCGGTTAGGGATATTGCTGTGAACAACAACCCTAGAGTAACTAGCTGTCTTTTCATTTTCACTTTTATTTAGAGTGGTTTTAAATAAGCGCAAATGTAAGATTGTTATTTAGAACAAATCAAAATAAAAAATCTGATTTTTATCAGCTATTCAACACGTAATGAACAATTCATAAATTAGTGACAATCTATGTGGTGAAAAATAATTATAAATATCTTTGTTAAAAATAAAATTATGCAATTGGTAAAAGTTGGGCTTTGTGCCTTTGGAATGAGTGGAAAAGTTTTCCATGCTCCCTTTTTAAAGGAACATCCGGGATTTTTTATGTCGGCAGTGGTGGAAAGAAGTAAGGAAGAATCAAAAGAAAAATATCCCGATGCAAAAATTTTTCGATCTGTTGAAGAAATGTTGGAAAATGCGGATATTGAGCTGGTTGTAGTAAATACTCCCGTTCAGACTCATTTTGAATATGTTAAAATGGCTTTGGAGGCCGGAAAGAACGTTGTTGTAGAAAAACCTTTTACGGTAAATGTTTCAGAAGCTGAGGAACTGGCAAAACTGGCAGAAGAAAAAGGGTTGTTTTTAAGTGTTTACCAAAACAGAAGATTTGATCGTGATTATCTTCAGGTTCAAAAAATAATCAGTGAGCAAAAATTAGGAACCATTAAAGAAGTTGAAATTCGTTTCGACAGATTCCGTACCGAACCAAGCGGGAAATCTCACAAAGAAAATCCAAACGAAACAGGTTCTGGTTCTCTTCACGATTTAGGCGCGCATTTGGTAGATCAGGCGGTTCAGTTGTTTGGTTTTCCTGAAAAATTATTTGCTGATGTTTTTTCAATGAAAGGAAGCGAATATGCAAATGATTATTTTGAAATCCTTTTATATTATTCAAATGAATTGAGAGTGAGATTAAAATCTTCCGTTTTCAGCAAAGAAGCTCATTATGCTTATGTATTGGATGGAAGTAACGGAAGTTTTTTACAAGAAAGAACAGATAATCAGGAAAATGAATTGGTTGCAGGATCTATCCCAGAATACGGAAAAGAATGGACTCAACCTTTAAAAGAAGCAGACGGAATTCTGAATTTTTTAAATGAAAATAAAGAAACGGAAAGAATTCTTACTTCCAGCGAAGCCGGAAATTACATGAATTATTATCAGAATATTTACGAACACATCGTTTTTGGATATTATTTGCCATCACCAGCCGAAGAAGTGATCCTGAATATGAAAATCATTGATGCTGCAATGGAAAGCTCTAAACAGGAAAAAGTAATTACTTTGTAAGAGAGTATTAGAGTTGTAGGGTTGGAGAGTTTTAGTGTTAAATGTATAAAAGTTGATTCTATCACAACACTAAAACTCTCAAACCCTCTCACTCTCCAACACATTACCCTTCTCCCAACATTTCCTGAAGCTCCAGCCATCTCAATTCATGATTTTCAAGCTTTTCAGAAATGGTTTCAAGATCGGCAGAAAGTTTTGCTATTTTTTCGTAATCTGCTTCGTTGTTTAGAGAGTCAAGAATTTTTGCTCTTCGCTCTTCAAATTCCGGCATTTCTTTTTCAATCAGTTCAAGTTCTCGTTGTTCTTTGAAAGAAAGTTTTTTCTTTTTAGTTGAGTTTTGAGAAGGAGCTGAAACCGTCGCAGTTTCTTTTACAGGCTCAGTTTTTTGAACGGCTGATCTTTCGAGAGCTTCTTCTCTGCTTTTTGCTTCACGATATTCAGAGAAATTTCCTACAAAATCTTTAATTTTTCCTTCCCCTTCAAATGCCAGAACGTGATCTACAATTCTGTCCATAAAATATCGGTCGTGAGAAACAATAATTAATGAACCTTGGAATTGCTGTAAAAAGTTTTCAAGAACGGTTAATGTAGGAAGATCCAAATCATTGGTAGGTTCATCAAAAATCAAAAAATTAGGATTTTGATATAAAATATACATCAAGTGTAATCTTCTTTTTTCACCACCCGAAAGTTTTGAAATAGGAGAGTACTGGGTTTGATCATCAAATAAAAATAACCTCAAAAACTGAGATGCAGAAAGGCTTTTTCCGTTGGCCAAAGGATAATGTTCGGCAACTTCTTTAATGAAATCAATAACTCTTTCATCCTCTTTATAGGTTAAGCCTTTTTGTGAAAAATAACCAAAAGAAATCGTTTCTCCTGTTTCAATTTCACCTTTATCAGCTTTTTCAAATCCTTGAATGATATTTAATAAGGTTGATTTTCCGGCTCCATTTTTCCCGATAATTCCTACTTTTTCACCACGCTGAAACTGATAACTGAAATCTTTCAGTAAAACCTTAGTTCCGAAACTTTTATCGATATGGTGAAGCTCAAGAATTTTACTTCCCAGTCTTTTCATTTCAAAATCTAGTTCTAGAGCTTGTTTTCTGGTATCGGTTTTGGCTACTTTTTCTGTTTCGTAAAAAGAGTCAATTCTAGATTTAGATTTTGTTGTTCTCGCTTTGGGCTGTCTTCTCATCCACTCAAGTTCCTTTCTGTAAAGGTTGTTGGCTTTGTCGATTGTTGCGTTCATGTTGTCCTCTCGAATCATTTTATTCTCAAGATATGTCGCGTACGCACCATTGTGAACATACAGGTTTTTATCTTCCATTTCCCAGATAATGTCACAAACACTATCAAGGAAATATCTGTCGTGCGTTACAAGAAGTAACGTGATTTTTGCTTTGTTTAAATAATTTTCAAGCCATTCTACCATTTCCACATCAAGGTGGTTGGTAGGCTCATCCATGATTAATAGAGTGTGACGGTGCTCTGCTCTGGTTTCGGTTAAAAGTTTCGCTAAAGCAACACGTTTAATCTGGCCTCCCGAAAGCGTTCCCATTTTCGCGTCAAGATCAGTGATTTTAAGCTGGGAAAGAATCTGTTTCATTTCGTTTTCAAGATCCCATGCTTTGTGTGTTTCCATATCCAGCAATGCTTTTTCAATAAAATCATTATCGGTGGAATGTAGCGATTTATGATAATTTTTCAAAGCCATAATGGGCGCTGAATCTAATGTCATCATAAATTCATCGATCGTAAGATTAGAATCAAAATCAATTTCCTGATCAAACAAAACCACTTGAATATCTTTATTGATGTTTACTACACCGCTGTCTGCGATTTCTTTGCCCATCAAAATTTTCAAAAGCGTAGATTTTCCGCTCCCGTTTTTGGCAACAATGGCAATTTTGTCACCTTCGTTGATGTGACAAGTGATGTTTTCGAACAAAACTTTGATGCCATAAGATTTGGTAAGATTTTCGACAAAAACGTAATTCATTGGAATGTAATGGTTTGATATTTAATTTCAATTGAGCCGCAAAAATACGAAAATGTAACAAGAAAACTTTTAAATACACTAATACTAAAATTCATTTAATTATGATTAAAAAATTAAGATCTGTACCGAAAGCCAGATATTGGGAGTATTTTATTTTGGTCGCAAGATTTTTACTTGCTTTTATATTCATAAGCTACGGGAGCGGAAAGTTGTTGGAAGGTGGCCAGTTTGGAATATCATCTCAGGAAATGGCAACGCCGATCAAAGACCTGTCGCTGTTTCGTGTAATGTGGTATTTATTTGATCATGAACCATTTAAATCCGTTGTCGGAATTTTACAGATTATTACAGGTATTTTATTGCTCTTCCACCGAACTGTAATTTTGGGCGTTTTCTTTTTTATACCGATTGCAAGTACTATTTTATTGATGGATATTAGCTTCATGGAGAAAGGGATGGCAATTATTTTTGTGAAAAGATTTATTTTATATTTCATATTGTGTGGGTTTATCTTGTGGTACGAAAAAGAAAGAATGCAGATGATTTGGAAAGCAATAATTAAAGACTTCTCCTTTAAACTGAGGTTTCCTCTTTTTCTCTATTTAATTATTCCACTTTTTGCTTTATTACTTGAATTTTCTGTAGGTATTCTCCAGCTCATTGGCAATTTTATTACTGAACCTGATAAGTCTTTCCAGTTTATAAAACATATGATTCAATCTTTATTTTAAATTAAAATTTATAATTGATTTCTCAATATATTGAATTATTATTCAATGAACAGTGTTTTAATTATCATATTTTAGTTAAAATAAATAATATTTTGAATTAAATATATTTTGTATCGATTTTTGATGTAGCTTTATTATAAGTTATTTTAAAATTAAAACTATGATGCAAATTAACTATTGGGCTATTTTCGTAGCCGCACTTCTTCCATTACTTATGGGATTTATCTGGTATCACCCGAAACTTTTCGGCAAAATTTGGATGGAAGAAACCGGATTAACAGAAGAAAAAATGAAAGGTTCCATGATCGGAGTTTTTGTTTTTTCTGTGATTTTATCATTATTAATGGCTGTTTTCCTTCAGTTTGTCACTATTCATCAATTCGGAGCGTTGGGAATGGTGGGCGGCGATGAAAACAATGCCAACGATTCTTACCAAGCTTTCATGAAAGATTATAAAATGGCCTACCGTTCCTTTGGGCATGGCGCTTTGCATTCTTTTATGGCGGGATTTTTATTTGTTTTCCCAATGACGGCTATTAATGCAATGTTTGAAAGAAAATCATGGAGATATACGATGATCAATTCTGCGTATTGGACGATCACAATTACCATCATGGGTGGAATTATCTGTGGTTGGTACGAGGTTGATGGTTTTCATTGGGTAACACAAAAATAATTTTAACAGATTAAAAGATAAGGCTACTTTTGCGTAGCCTTTTTTATGTCATATAATTTAAAAATTTACAGCAAAACTTCCAATTTACCTGAAAATTGGAATGCCATTATTGGAGATCATAATATCATGCTTTCCAAAGAATATTTTTGTGTTCTTGAGCATTCAAAACCAAAAAATATGGAATGTTTTTTCATTGGTTTTTTTTATGATAATGAATTGATTGGCGGCGCTTTATTTCAATATTTAAATTTTATTCAGCATAAAACGTTTCAGAAAAATGAAGTTTGGTGCAGTATCCGAAATTTTTTTGCCAGAAAGTTCAGTAAAGATGTGATGATTCTTGGAAATAATATGTTGACAGGGCAAAACGGATTTTATTTTGATGGTTCCAAAATAACTTTGGAGAAGGTAATTCCTCTTTTGGATAAAGCGGTTCGGAAAATGCAAAAAGAAATCCGAAAAACAGATTTGATTATTTATAAAGATTATCAGTCGAATTTCGTTAAATATTTTCAGGATAAAAACCACGAATCTTATTTCAGATTTTCGGTTCAGCCGAATATGATGCTGAAATTGCGTGAAAACTGGAACAGTTTTGATGATTATATGCATGATTTTTCTAAAAAGTATCGTGATAGAGCGAAATCAGCGAAGAAAAAACTGACGGGAATTGAAAAGCAGGAATTACATTTGCCAGATATAAAAAAGCATCAGCATCAAATGAATATTTTATATCTAAATGTAGCTGAAAATGCGCCTTTCAATACTTTTTTTCTTGCCGGAAATCATTTTGAAAAAATGAAAGAATGTTTGAATGAAAATTTTAAAGTATTCGGATATTTTTTAAATGGAAAACTCATCGGTTTTTATACTTTAATACTTAATTTAAAAGACATTGATACCTACTTTTTAGGCTACGATAAAGACATTCAAAAATCAAAACAACTCTATCTGAATATGCTTTTGGATATGGTTGAATTTGGAATCACTCAAAAGTTTTCAAGAATAATTTTTGGAAGAACAGCGTTGGAAATAAAATCAACAATTGGTGCGGAACCTTTTGAAATTTTTGGATTGATAAAGCATAATAATTTCGCAATCAATCCTTTTATAAAAAATATTTTTCCTTCTATTTCTCCCAAAACGGAATGGATTCAGAGAAGACCTTTTAAATAATTTCCGCAACTACGATCATCGAAAAGTGATGTTTTAAATTAAATTTAACTAAAACAGAATGAATTTTAATATCGTCTTATGACTAATTGTTATGGGAAATTTTGATTTTTGCAGCAAACTTTTACACATGAAAAAATTCAATATTTTATTTCTGATATTTTCTACGTTTTACCTTAATGCTCAGGTGATTTCCGGAACTGTAATTTCCAACGACGAAAAAAAGCCGATTCCTTATGTGAAAATTGGAGTTGAAAAAGAATCTACCGGTGCGATTTCCGATGAAAAAGGAAATTTTACCATCGATCTCTCAAAAGCCAACGTTTCTCATAAAGTGAAAATTGAAGTGGCTGGCTATGAAAGTTTTTCACAGAATATAAATGATTTCATTAAACAAAATCCTAAAAAAATTGTGTTAAATGAAAAAGTGAAAGATATTCAGGAAGTAAAAATTGCACCAAAGAAATTAGTTGATAAAAACTGGGGTGTGACCACGAAAACAAAAAGTGTGATGTACTCTTTAAACAAAGATTCTTCGCCTCAGGATTACTTGGAAACCGCTTTGGAATTCAGCACGAGTAAAAGAGCGAAAATTAAAAATATCAATTTAAATGTTGTAAAAATAGATTCTGAAAACCCTATTTTGATGCGTTATAGTATTTATTCAGAAAAAGATGGTTTTCCGGATAAAACTATTTTGAACGAAGAAATTAATGTTGAATTAACTGAAGCCAAGTTAAAAGATGGAACTTTTATCTTAGATGTTAATGATAAAAATATTTGGGTGCAGGGGAAATTTTTCATTGGAATCCAGTTTTTGAGAAAAATTGAAGGAGGAATTAAAATAAGTGCGGCATTATTCAGAACAGGCTATATAAGAGAATTTTATGGCGATTGGAAAAAAATGTCAATTGCGGCTCCGGCTATAAATATTGATGTAAAAGTGGATAAAAGCGGTAAAAATATCAAAGACGAAGTAAAAGATAATAGCGACAGAGCTTCGGTACTTACTCCAGATATCAGCCAGTATAACATGGAAGCTGAAGCTTCGGTTTATGGGAAAAATGATATGGCAGGAAAAACAGTAAAATTGAATGATGCAGAATTATATTATGAAACCTACGGCGAAGGCGAACCGCTTTTTTTACTTCACGGAAATGGCGGAAGTATTCAGGAATTTTACAAGCAGATTCCCGAACTTTCAAAACAATTCAAAGTCATTGCTATTGATACGAGATCTCAAGGGAAAAGTAAAGATATGACGAAAGGTGATTTAACCTATAAAATTTTTGCTGATGATCTTAAAAATATAATGGATCAACTGAATGTATCTAAAGCGAACATTTTAGGTTGGAGTGACGGCGGAAATACAGGGCTTGAATTTGCTTTAAAATATCCTCAAAACGTAGAAAAATTAATTATTATTGGCGCGAATGCTTACCCACAAGGCGTTGATGGAGAATTGCTGAAGAATTTTAAAAGTAAAGTGAAGTTTATGGAACTTTCTCAACAAGCGGAACATGACAACGAAAAAAGATTACTAAATTTAATGTTGAATGAACCTAATATCGACAAAAAATCTTTAAACACAATCAAGAATCACGTTCTTGTGATTGCCGGAGAAAATGATGTCATAAGAAAGGATCATACGGAAATGCTGGCAAAGGAAATTCCGAATGCAAAATTGAAAATTTATCCTAAAGTTTCGCATTATCTTCCTTTTGAAATTGCAGATGAGTTGAATAAGGATGTGGTTGATTTTTTGAAGAATTAATTTATAAAAATCAAAATATGTAAAACACTTTCGAACTGTTCGAAAGTGCTTTTAGTTTAATCTAACGTCAGTATTTTCAAAGACCAAGAACTTCCATTATAAATATCAAGATCTACTTTAGTATTAATACCATGAACGATTCCGTTTTCTGTAAACTGCCAAAAATCCCAGTCGCTGTCGGGCGATGGAGTAGGAACGTCGTTATAATTAGCTAACCAAAGCGGATAATCATCAAATTCACCTTTTAAAAAGTCTTTGTAATAATGATAATAGGTGTAAATGATAGGCTTTTCACCGTAAGTTTCCTCGATAATTTTACACCAGATCTTTAAATCTTCAACCAGTTTTTTATTGGTTTTTCGTTTAGGTATTTTTTCAATATCGAGAATCGGAGGCAAATCTCCACTTTCCAGTTTTACATTATCTAAAAAATTATTTGCCTGAATGATCGGATCTTCATCCGCACGATAAAAATGATACGCTCCGCGAATTAAATTATGCTTTTTTGCCTGTTCCCAAAATTGGTCAAAATGTTTGTCAGCATTACGGTTTCCCATCGTGGCGCGCATCACGACAAATTCAAGCGGAATGGTTTTATTTCCGATGGTCAAACTGTCCCATTTTATGTCTTCCCGATTTTGGTAATGAGAAATATCAAATCCATACGTTTTATCAAGATTATTTGAAAGAATTTTTTGGATTCTTGCGGTTTCAGTTTCGTTGTTGTGAAGCTTTTTATGTGTGAATTTATTAAAGTAAAGCGCGTAATAATAACTGATTGATTGTTTTAAATATAACCCCGTTCCGATTAATGCAATAATTAAAATTGCCAATACCACTTTTCGACGGAAAAAATAATTCTTTCGTCGGTTTTTATGCAGGCTTTTGGCGGTCTTTTTGCTGTACTTTTTCTGTGACATAAAGTTTTACAAAACTAACTTTTTTCACTTCTAAATGCTAAATAAAATCAGTAAATTTGTGTACTATGGAAACACGCGAAAAAATCATCATTATAGGGGGAGGTTTTGCGGGGCTGCAACTTGCAAAAACATTAAATAACAAGAACAAGAAAGTAATTGTTTTAGATCGGGTAAACCATCACATGTTTCAGCCTCTTTTCTATCAGGTGGCGTGTGGAAGGATAGAACCTTCCAATATTTCTTTCCCTTTCAGGAAGATTTTTCAGCAATCCAGAAACACTCAGTTTCGTATGACGGAGGTTCGCGAAATCGATGCAGCAAACAATAAAGTTATCACTGAAGAAGCTGAATTTACTTACGATAAATTAATCATCGCAACCGGTTGTAAAACTAATTTTTTCGGTAATAAAGATCTTGAAAATAAAGCTTTCGGGATGAAAAATACCCAAGAGGCAATCGGAATCCGAAACCATGTTTTAATGACTTTTGAAAAACTGATTATTGAAAAAGGAAGGAGTGATGACGGAAACTGGAATATCGTGATCGTTGGAAGTGGCCCAACCGGAGTTGAACTCGCAGGCGCTTTCGCGGAAATGAAAAAGGAAATTTTACCGAGAGATTATCCTTTTATGAATTTCGATCACCTTAATATTATTCTCGTAAGTTCTACAGAAAAACCTTTAGCGGTGATGAGCCCTGAAGCTCAGCAGAAGTCTGAAGAATATTTAAAGGAGCTTGGCGTAACTTTTCTAAGTCAGGAATATGTAACCGATTACGACGGCGACAAGGTTTACATGAAAAGCGGAAAAACAATTCCTTCCAACAACGTAATCTGGGCTGCCGGAGTTACAGGAAATGTGGTTGATGGTTTTCCTGAAGATAAATTAATCAGAAACAGATATATAACCGACCGATTTAATAAGGTAAAAGGTTATGATAATGTATTTGCGATTGGAGACATTGCTTATATGGAAACTCCGAAATATCCTCAGGGGCATCCTCAGGTTGCCAATGTCGCAATTAATCAGGCAAAAAATTTAGGTAAAAATCTTTTAAAGAAAAGCCATTCCGAATGGGTTGAATATGAGTATGATGATAAAGGCTCTTTGGCTACAATCGGGAAACACAGAGCGGTGGTAGATTTGCCATTTATAAAATTTCAGGGATTTTTAGCATGGTATTTCTGGATGTTCTTACATTTAATGTTAATTTTGAGCGTTCGAAATAAGCTTGCTGTATTCTTCAACTGGATGTGGAGCTATTTCAACAAAGATTCGTCTTTACGACTGATTATTTTACCTAATAAGAAAAACGAAACAGTACAATGAGAATTGATATAATAAGTGTACTTCCAGAATTAATGGAAAGCCCTTTTAAAACTTCTATTTTGAAAAGAGCGATGGATAAAGGGTTGGCAGAAGTACATTTTCATCAGCTGAGAGATTGGGGGCTTAACAAAAAGAAACAGGTGGATGATGAGCCATATGGTGGTGGTGCAGGAATGGTAATGATGGTGGAGCCGTTGGATAACTGTATCTCTGAGCTTAAATCTCAACGAGAATATGATGAGGTCATTTATTTGACACCTGATGGCGTTACTTTAAATCAAAAAATTGCAAATACGCTTTCTATTAAGCAAAATCTGATCTTTCTGTGCGGTCACTATAAAGGTATTGATCAGCGTGTAAGAGATCTTCATATCACTAAGGAAATTTCTATCGGAGATTATGTTTTAACGGGAGGTGAGCTTGCTGCTTGCGTTT
>DKLU01000447.1:1020-16365 GCA_002455915.1 Chryseobacterium sp. UBA6632 | reverse complement strand
ATCAGAAGCGAAAGAACTGGATAAAGAGATTAAAGCAAGAAATCTGAAATTTTAATTTTTTTAATCAACCTTTGAAATTGAAAAAAATTCTTTTCCTCGCCATTGCGACTTTTACATGCTTACAACTTCACGCTCAAAAAACATATGCTTTTTTCGGTTCTTACAACTGGGATAAAGATACAGAAGGAATTTATGTGTATGAACTCGATACCGTTAAAGGTAATCTTTCAAAAGTAACCTCTTATAAAGGAATTTCAAATCCATCTTATCTTACACTATCTTCTGACGGAAAATATCTTTTTGCCTGTACAGAAAGTAAAACTCCAAATGGCGGAAGTGTGAGCAGTTTTGAATTTAATCCTGAAAAGAAATCTTTAACTTTCATCAGCAAGCAAAAAAGCGGCGGCGAAAATCCGGTTTATCTGATGGCTCATCAAAACGGAAAATGGCTGGTAAATGGAAATTATACACAAGGCAGTGTTTCAGTATATCCTATTTCAGAAAGTGGAAAAATTGAACCTTATGTTCAGAATATCAAATATTCGGAAGGAAGTGTAAATCCTGATCGGCAGGAGCGTTCGCACATCCACTCCACTGTTTTTTCTCCCAATTTCGACTATATTTTTCTTCCGGATTTAGGAGCGGATAAAATTAGAACTTATCAATTTGAAAGTGAAACCCAACAGCCGTTGCAAGAAGCTGAAATACCTTTCACCAAAACAGTTTCGGGAAGCGGACCAAGGCATTTCACCTTTCATCCGAACGGAAAATTTGCCTATTCTATTGAAGAAATGGGCGGTGCGGTAAGCGTGTATTCTTATGAAAATGGAAAACTGAACAATTTACAGAGAATCAATACACATTCTGAAAAATATAAAGATGATTTTGAAAGTTCTGATGTTCATATTTCGCCTGACGGAAAGTTTTTATATGCTTCCAATCGTGGAAATGAAAATAATATTGCCATATTTTCTATTCAGAATGATGGAACTTTAAAAATAGTTGATTATCAATCGGTAAAAGGAAAACATCCCAGAACCTTCACTCTTGATCCTAGCGGAAATTTTTTGATTACAGCCAATACCGTTTCCAGCAATGTGACTGTATTTAAACGAAATGCAGAAACCGGTTTGTTGAAGAAAGTTGGAAAAAAGATTAAAATTAAAAATGTGACGAATGTGCAGATGAAGAGATATTAATTCTTTTAATACATAATAAATTTTTACTTTGAACGTTACAGTTTTTCAATAACATTACACCATGAAACAAATCTTCAGCCTTATTTTAACATTCAGTTTAATTTTTTCGTATGCACAAGAATATTCTTTTGCAAAAAAATTTAATTATGGAAAAGTTATTCTTAAAGATGGATCTACATTGGAAGGCGAATTGAAATGGTTTCCGAGCCAAAATGACAACTTAAAATTTAGAAAAAGTTCAACGGAAAATACGGTAAAATATAAACCTACAGATGTTATTAGTTTTTCTTCTGATAATCTGAAATTTGTTCCTCTCTTTAATTTTAAAGCATATGCTGATAGCTATGCCTTAGTTGGCATTCTTACAACAATTAATGAAACCTTTGGAGAAGTTGTTTCTGAAGGGAAATTTAATATCTATTTTACCTTAATCACTGGATATAATGCAGTTTCCAGAACAATTGAAAGCTATCCTAATTTTGTATTTCAGGATTCTTCAGATCCCGAAAAAAAATTAGTTGCATATCCTTATATGATCCGAATGAAGGATAAAAAATACGAAAAAGCTAAAGAAAATTTATATATTCTCTTCAAAGATTATCCTGAAATTGTTGAAAAAATAAAAGCTTTCAAAAAAGAAAATGACTTTATAGAAATCATTAAAATGGTTGAAGAACTTAACAAATAATATTTTTTTAACAAAAAATAATTACCTCGTCACCGAATCACTTTTCTTAAACGCATCTACTGGTTTATAAGAATCATTTTTCTCTTTTTCTTTTTTATCTGAGATTAAAATTCCGAAAAGATGGTCAATTTCATGCTGGAAAATCACCGCGGTAAAGCCTTCTACGATCTCAGAATACTTTTGACCTTTTAAATCTACATATTCCAATTGAATTACTTTGCTTCGGTAAAACTGATCTCTAAAATCAGGAATCGACAAATCACCTTCCGGTCCCAAATTCTGTAACTCCGATTTCCAGACAATCACGGGATTGATAAAGTATTCCAACGGTTCTCCTACCTTATCAAAACGCTGAACCCAGATTATTTTCCTGTTGATTCCCACCTGTGGCGCGGCAATTCCTACTCCACCGTCTGTAGACAATAAAGAAAGCTGCATTCTTTTTACCAATGTCGCAATATTCGGATCTAAAGGATTGGCTTCTGTGGAAAGGCTTAACAACGTTTTATGCTGATGATCGTCAGTCGTTTGAAATATCGGCAAAGCAGATTTTACATCACCTTGATTAATAATTGAAATCTCAGCTTGAGTTAATTGCTGAGCATGAATAAAACCAATGAAAAGAATAAATAAAAAGGATAATTTTCTCATTCTGATATAATGTATCACAAAGATAGCTAATACATTTATTTTTCATTACTTATAAAAACAAAAAAAGGAAGCTTTTGCTTCCTCCTTAGTGTCAAGTTACCATAAATAAATTCAAAACAATAGCGCTTTGGAATTCATATTTTTCCATCATTTGTGTTTTTTCATTTGTGTTTTTACGTTTTGGTAATTTGCTGATACAAATGTAGCTACATTGAATTGTAAAAAACTTGAACTAGTTCAAAAAGTAATTTTTATTAAAAATATTTTTAATCATTTCTAAAATTTACATTAATCACATCAACGATAGAATCATTTATCTAAAATCTATATCCTATAAAAATAAAGAAAGGAAACTTTCGTCTCCTTTCTTCCCAATTTTACCCCTTATTAATTGTAAGAAAAAAACTCTTACCATTATTTTTTTTCATCATTTGTGTGTTTGTGTTTATTTTCGGTAAATTGTTGATACAAAGATAGCTTCATTGAAATAGAAAAAACTTGAACTAGTTCAAAAAACAATTTTTATCAAAAATATTTTACATTAAATAAAAAATTCAAGTTAAAATAATTCACTTCTAATTGATAAAATTAATTTTCATTATAAACAACAAAAAAGGAAGTACTAAGACTTCCTTCCTTTCAATTTTACCCCTTAAAATGTAAAGAATCAAACTTTACCGTGTTTCTTTGTTTTTTTTTCATCATTTGTATTTTTGGCTTTCGGTAAATTGATGATGCAAATTTAGAAGCATTTCAGATGAAAAAGTTTGAACTAGTTCAAAAAAGTATCAATCATTATTTTTTTATGAGAAAAACTAACAAAAAAAGGAAGTACAAAGACTTCCCACCTCTTCTGATTTTACCCCTTTGTAAAATGTAAAAGATTAAATTCTATATTTTTTCATCATGAATACTTGTGCTTTTGTAAATTGCTGAGACAAATTTAGATGCATTTAAATTCAAAAAGTTTGAACTAGTTCAAAAAACATCATCCATTAAAAATTTAAACTATTTTTATTTATCATAAGGAATTAAACAAAAAAGGAAGCTTTCGCTTCCTCGGTTTACAATATTACCTTATTGTTGATGCACAGTTATGAATATGCTCTACAATTTTTTTAATTAAATTTATTTTTTTTCATTTTTTGTGTGTTTGCTTTGGTAAATTGTTGAAACAAAATTAGAAACAATAGACCTGAAAAAACTTGAACTAGTTCAAAAAAGCATAAAAATGTTATTTCAATTCACAAAAAAGGAGACCGAAGTCTCCAAAACAACAAATACCTATAATAACTGCACAATAATTGTGCTACGATACACTTTAAAATCAATACTTTCTTATCTGTCTGCTCTTATACTTACACGAATGTTTTGGTATTTTGTTGAAAACAAATCTAAAAAGATAGAGCTTGAAAAAAATTGAACTTATTCAAAAAACACTCTTTTCTGCTAAATTTTAAATAAAAAAAACGAGCGTGAACTCGTTTTATATTTTGTATGATTTTGAAATTAAAAAGTCTTCGTCATATCACTCGGGATAATCAGATTAAAATCTGTTGGAATATACTCTTTTTCAGGAACTTTCAATTCAGTATTTTCAGATTCAAAAACAGAGATCACTGCCATTTTAAGATTTGGATTTTTCTGTTTGATATACCAATAAATTCCACCAAATTCCTTACTGTGATAATTTCCGTTGTAATGAATAAACGTTTTTCCGGTTTGAAAGTTTTTCAAAATAGATTCCGCCATTGTGGCATCTTTCGTTGCCTGTGCAGAAATAAAATTCATAACCTTTGTTCCGTCTGCATGGTCGCCCATCATGGTCTTCATTTCAGGATACCCCGGCGTGTCCAATGTTACTTTAATCGGTAATTGCGCAATATAAGATTTATCTTTTTCACTTAAATTATTCAAAGATTCCAAGCCCTCTTTTGCCGTCTGAGAAGCATATCTTCTCGGAATATTGGTTGCAATGAAATTCAGCTTTTTACTTTTAGCAAAATCAACCAACGGTTTATAATCTGTTGCATAATTATTCCACAAACGGGCAGAGTCTTTCAATGTTTTCGCATCAAATTTCCCGCTCAAATATTGATTTAATTGAGACTGATTATCCCTCTCAAACATTTCAGCACCCAAGATTAATTGTCCGTTTTTCTGAGCAAATAAAGCTTCTGTAATTTTCAACTGAAGCCAGTGATTGATTGAGCTGTTATGATTTTCGCCAAAGAAAACCACATCATAATCTGCAAGCTCTTTAACCAATTTCTCGGTTTTTATTTCTTTTCCTTTTTTATCGTAAAACTGATAGGCTTTGAAGCTTTGTGCCTGTAATGAGCAAAAACCTGCTAATAATATCGCGATAAAAATGTTTTTCATATTTTTATTTTTTTTAGTTAAAATTCTACTTAAGATTTGAAAGTATCATAAAAGGCTTCGACAAGCTCAGTCTGACACGTCGGAATATACAAAGGTAAGACAGTTGGTATTAGCAATGCCATGCTGAGCTTGCCGAAGCATCTTATTATAAATAAATCTATAGTTTTACATTAAAAAAAGCCGCCTTGAAAATTCCAAAACAGCCTTATAAAATCATCTAACTATTTATTTTTCCAATTCCGCTACAAGGTCTTTCCACTCTTGTAATTCAGGAATTCCAGGTTTTCTTTTTCCGAAGAACTGTGCGATGAAGTCACCCTCACTGTTAAATACTTCAATAGCCGTTACCTCTCCGTCTTCCGTTGGCTTTTTCACGATCCAAGCCTCATGAATTTTAGTTACATCAAGATGTAAATTGAAATCTGGATCCATTACATTGAACCACTGCTGGTGCCAAAGAACTTTTTTCACATTTCCTGTATGAATCTGAATAATTCCTCTGTTTCCAACGAAAATCATAATCGGAAGTTCTTTTTCAGAAGCATCTTCCAGAACATTTACGACTTTAGAATTATCAATTTTTTTGGTAAATCCTTCCGGAGCCAATCTCAAAGCCTGCGTTCTGCTCACTCCAAATTTTCTTGTCATCATGAAGAAATCGTGGGTATCTTTCAGTTCAGACCAAGCCTTTTGGAAGCCTTCCACATCAATATCAGCATCGGCTTTTTCAGGAGCTTTTGGAGCCACAGCTTCTAATTCTAATGTAGAATTTTGCTCATCAGCCTTAAATTTTTCAACAATCACATCAAAAGCAGCGTCGTTACTGTCTTTCGTTAAATAAATTTTGTGAAGAGCCAAACCATCTTTTCCGAAGAACTGAAGACTTTTTTTATCACCTTCTACAACACCGAAAGCGAATTTCCAATGGTTTAAGAAGATTCTTAAATCGATATCTTCTCCTACGAAAAGTTGTGCGTGCGGGCTGCTGAAATCTCCGTTCAGGTAAGTTCCTTTTCTCTCGTGAACACACTCGTCGTTACGCGTAAGAGCCATTACTTTTCCTAATTGTTCAACTTCTGTTAAAATATTTTGAAATTCAGGTTTAAGAACGGTAACGCCCTCTCCTACGTTTGTTGCTAATAATTCTGCCTCACTTACTTCAAGTTGCGCAGCTGCATTTCTGATTCTCAAATGTGGATTTTCAGCTTTCAGAGCTTCCCATTTTTCCTTTAAATCGTTAACTAATGTGCTCATTATTTTATTTTTTTATGGTTAAAACTGTATAATTTCTTGTAATTGTTTCGTTTCCTGTTTTACTTTTTACCTCTTCTTCCTTTTCAGAAATTTTCATTCTTTTGAAATGACTTTTAGAAACGGTTTCTTCCATTTCATCAGTATTGTACAATGTAAAATCGAATTGGGTAAAAGGTAAAGTTTCCATGAAATCTCGTTGTCCGAACGTAAGAACAAAAGTTCCGTTGTCTTTCAACACTCTGTAAATTTCATTTAAATATTCAATCGGTTTCTCCCAAAAATACACGGTGTTTACAGTAAATATTTTATCGAAAATTTTATCTTCGAAAGGCAATTTAGATCCTTCATACAAAACAAAATCTGCCTGATTTTTAAACTCTTCATTTAATCTTTTGGCTTCGTTATGCATGGTTTCAGAAATATCAATTCCTGTATATTTCACGTTTTGAGCTTTGTTTAAAATACTTTTAACGTGAGCTGCATTTCCATGCCCGATTTCCAGAACGGTTTCGTCATCTTCAATTAAAAGTGTTTTAATGCTTTCCAGCGTCATTCCTATATTGGTGGCGTTCATCATCTCGCCGATCTCAATACCTTTTTCACCTTGAGGATTGGCTAAATTCTGAGCTAATATTTTTAAGTTTTCTTTGTCCATATTATCCAAAAATAATCATTGGGTTGCTTGTGATCGGATGGTCGCAAATGGTACACGGAAAATTATAGGCATCACTGATGGTTTTTGCCGTAAAAACTTCCGTTGGTGTTCCGTAAGAAGCCACTCTTCCTGATTTCATCAATAAAATTTTATCTGCAAACTGTGCGGCAAGATTCAAATCATGCAAAACAACAATCGCCGAATTTTCTTTTTTGGTGAAATTTTTAATAATTTCTAATGCTTTGTATTGATGTTTAACATCCAAATTATTCAAAGGTTCATCGAGAAAAACAAGCTTATTGGTAATATCATTCTGCAATTGAGCCATTACTCTTGAAAGGTGTACACGTTGTTTTTCACCTCCGGACAAAGTATTGTATTCCCTGTCTTTTAAATGATAAACATCCGTTTCATACATCATATTATTCATGGCTTCATGATCTTCCTGTCTCGGTTGCGCATCGAAATAAGGGTAACGCCCCATCATCACGACATCTTTTACCTCAAGTGGAATATCATTGCTGTTGTGCTGGGAGAATTTAGCTTTATGTTTAGATAATTCAGCCACCTTCCAATCGCGGATATTTTTATCTTTAAATAAAATTTTCTGATCCGACTTTACTTCATTCGCCAAAACACTCAAAAGACTTGATTTTCCGGCGCCGTTGGGACCAACAATGGCTAAAAATTCACCATAGCCTAAGGTAACATCAACTTCATTCAGAATAAAAAAATCTTTATGCTTATAACTGATCTGTTCTGCTTTAACCATTACATTGATTTTTTAAATTTCATCAAAATAGCAATGAAAATTGGAGCTCCCATCATGGCTGTTAAAATCCCGATCGGTAATTCCGAAGGCTGCACAATACTTCTGCTGATGGTATCTGCCGACAATAATAAAACACTTCCCAATATGGCTGATAAAGGTAAAATATAGTTGTAATTTGATTTAAATAAAAGCCTTAAAATATAAGGAACAATTAATCCTACAAAGCCAATTGTACCGGAAAAAGCCACACAACTTCCCACCATTAATGATACAATGATGACGATTTGTTTTTTAAGCTTTTCAACATTAATTCCTAAATGCTGAGCATCTTTTTCACCCAACATCATGGCATTTAACGCCTTTCCTTTTCGCAAAAGAATGGAATACGAAAGTATTAAAATCACTGTCAAAATAATATTCTTCGTCCATGTGGCAGCGGCTAAGCTTCCCATGTTCCAGAAGGTAAGATCTCGCAATTGTTCGTCTTTCGAAATATAAATCAGAAAACCAACAATGGAAAATCCAATAGCTGAAATAGCGACACCCGTTAACAACATCATCACCACATTGGTTTTACCACCGCTTGTGGAAATTCTGTAGACCAATAGCATGGCTAAAAGCGAACCAATGAAAGCTGCAATCCCGACCAGCGAAAACTGTACTACTTCAGGAAGATATTCTCTGAAATATCCTCCTAAAACAATGGTAATGGCTGCCATTAATGTAGCTCCAGCGGTAAGCCCGATTAAATCTCCCGTGGCCAATGGATTTCTGAATAATCCCTGTAAGCTCGTTCCCGATACCGAAAGCATGCTTCCGATGAGAATTGCCATGATAATTCTGGCTGCTCTTACTTCCCAAACTACATATTTATCACTCAACGACAATGTTGAATCTCCTTTCATTACTTTACCTAACACTTCAAACGCAGATTTACCACCAAAGTCGTAAACCCCTGTATTAAGAGACCATACTGCAAGAATGACAAGCAGTATGGAACTCATTGTAATGTAAAAGTATAATTTACTTTGTGCTTTCAACTAATAATTTATTTAATCCTAAAACAGCCTCACCAAGTCTTGGTCCGAAACCGGAAACCAAACCTCCGTCCATTGCAATAATATTTTTATTTTTACCGGCATTGGTTTGAGAAACACCTGGCATTTTTAATGCTCCTTCGTTACCTCCCGCACTTTCCAGTCCGCTTGAGAAGAAGAATAAAACATCTGGATTTGCTTTTACCACGGCCTCAGGCGTTAACGGTTTGAAATCTTCAAAATCAGTTACGGCATTTTGACCACCTGCAAGACCGATCAATGCGTCCATTGGAGTTTTTGTTCCTGAAACCATCATCATATTTCCTCTTGCATAGATGAATAATACTTTAGGTTTTTTAGCGATAGGCTGAACTTGTTTTAAATCAGCATCGATTTTATCTGTTAGTTTCTGATAATCTGTATTTCCGATCGCTTTTGCTACGTCGGCGATTAATTTTTTAGTTCCGTCAACCGTAAACTCTTGCTTAAAAGTCTCCGTTTTGATTCCTGAAGCTTTGATTTTACCCATCAATTCTGGGTTAATGTCTTTATCAGAAGCTAAAATTAATGTTGGATTAACTGACATGATCGGCTCGATTGTCATCGACCTCATGTGTCCTAAATTTTTAGCTGTTGTTTTTAAAGATTCAGGATAGGTGCTTGTAACATCGGTTGCTGCGATTTCTTTTTCGTGACCTAAAGCGGCAACGATTTCCGTAATTCCTCCGTTTAACGTTACAATTTTATTATTAGATTTTGGTGTTTCAGAACTTACTTCTGTGGTAGTTTCAGTTTTAGCTCCGGTTTCTTTTTTACATGAATACACTGCAACAAGAACCGATGCTGCCAAAATGAATTTTTTCATGATATACTATTTGTTTGATTTTATAGATTATTTTTTACAAAGGCTCAAATTCAAAATTAGGGTAACCACGTACTCCGTCTTTAGTCATCGCATTGAATCTGATCTTATAGAAGAATCCTTCTGCATCTTTCAGTATAAAAAATCTATCACTATAAGTTTGTGCTCCGTTTGCTCCAGTGGTTGTACGCCATTTATCTCCCAATGCTCTGTGATCGTTGAAGATGAACTGAGACTGATCTATATCGCTCAATTTAAATGCTCCGTACGCCTGATCTAAAGTTCCTCCAGAAGGCACATTTACCTGATAAGCTCCTACACCACTTTCCATGTTGGTTGTAATAAAATCTGCATAGAAATAGCTTCCTGCACTTTGGCCAGGTCCTAAAAATACCTCATTTGTAAATGCTGTAAATACAATATCCCAGTTATTTTTCTTAGGTTGAATCTCAACAGGAATTCCTTTTTGAAGGCTAAAGAAATTAAAGTTATAATCCGTATTTTTAGTAACTACATACTCTTGGTATTGAGTATCATCTAAATTGGCATATCTTAGTTTATAACCTGTGTTCGTTCTTAGAATCTGAATTTTTTTCCAACCTCTGGCATCTCCCGTTAATGAAACTGAACCATTAGCTACTGTTCCTGTAGGAATTGTTCTACCCATGTTCACCAAATAAATAGCATTATCTGCGTCATTCGCCTTAATTTCAGCAATACCGGTAGTTTGAGTTAAGAAATTTCCATCAGGATTATCAATATATTGTAAGTTGGTTTCAGTAAATGTACCAATTTGTACAACCTTTGTTAATTCTGATACATCAGAAGCTTTAACAGCATTGATATTTGTAGCATTTGGAATTTTTGCCACTGCCATTCCTATTGCTCCATTAATAATCACACGGAATTCATCTCCGTTATAAAAACCAAGTTCCCAATCAGTTCTTACATTGGTTGTTTGTTTTGGTTTTCCCGTAACCGGATCAATATCACTTAAATCAATCCAAACCTGATTAGGTTCTGTAGCTCCTCCTACATTGGGTTCAGCTGTAGCTCCCGTAGCAGGTGGAATAACTACAATATCTTCATCTGCTGAAAAACATGATTGCAATGCAACAATTAAAGAAAGAGATAATATTTTTAAATATTTCATAATGTTAGTTTATTTAGAATTGATACATTAATCTTGCAAAGTAGCTTCTACCATAATATAGATTCAAACGGTCTGTAGCAGCATTATGCCCTGAAGCAGTACTATTTGTACTATTAATTGTTGTAACGTCAAAGATATTTTTTACACCAACCGCCAATTCTAATCTATCTTTCCAGAATGGCTGACTAACAATAAAATCCATCATGTGAAAACCATCAGTCTTTGCAAGACGGAAAGCCTCATTTTCAATAACGTATTGTCTACCAGGTCCTGTAAATTTGTAGTAAAGATTAAATGCAGTTTTTGGACCTTCCAATTTATAAGCAGCATTAGCACCTACCTGAAAGTTATATTGAAAATCTGTTGGAGTCTGAACATCCATCTCTTGCTTAGACACAGAAATTCCGTTTAATGAAGTTCTTACCCCTAATGAAAACTGATCTTTTACAATATTTGCATTAGCTGCAAATAGTAAACTTCTGTATTTATCAAGATTCATATATTTATAAGTAGAAGGTCTTACGATCATTACATTTTCAATCTTATCATTAAGATCAACATATAATGCTTCTAAATTATAATTGAATTTCCAACCATTTCCAATATCAAATCCCTGATCCCAAAATAATCCTGCAGAATAACCATTTTCAGGCTTTAAATCTGGATTTCCCTGTATGTCGTGGTTTACGTTAACAAAGTAAGTAAACAATTCATCATAATTAGGATAACGGTTTGCCGTACCAAATACTCCTCTTAAATTAGAATTTTCAGAAGTTTTATATCTTGCTGAAAGTGAATAATTAAATTGATTATCGAATCTATCACTTACGGATAATCTTGCTCCTGGTCTTAGTGATAATTTATCTGAGATATTCCATTCTGCTGAAAGGAATGTCCCGTAAGTAAAAATTTTTCTTTTAATATTATATCCGTCGAATTCCCCTGCAATTAAAGCAGCATAACCATTGGTATGATCTAACTCGTAACCTAGCTGGAAATCAAATTTTTTATTGTCTAAAAAATTGCTGAACATCCCTCTAGAATAGATTACATCTGTTTTATAATAAGACTGTTCGTTATAGTTAGTATCCTTGATTTTGCTCGGAATATCGTATGTATAGTCATAGAACTTTCTATTCTGATTTTGATATGAGAAATCTCCCATGTATCGAATATGTCCTAAGTTTGTTTGAATATTAAACTGATGAATCCAACGTTCTGTATTATAATTTCTATCTAAACTCTGGTATGTTACTCCACCTTGTCCGTCATTTAGAGAAACTCTGTCAACCTTAGGGTTATAGTAATTGAACGTTTCATTTAAATAGGAAGCTTTATAAAATAATGATGTTTTACTTTTAGAGTATCTTATCAAAGCATTAGCTTCGTATTGATCTTTCGGATTCCAATCCTTTCCTCTTAGGTTATCCTGTTTGTAGTATTTATAACCTTGTTGCCCACCATCATATCCCATGAACTGATTGTGATTAAAACTGATATTGGTAAACCAATTATCATTGAAATTATACCCTACATTAATATTTTGAATATGTCTTCCCTGACCTTTTTTTCTTAAGTCATAACTATTCCTTACTGTTTCTTCTTGTAAAGCTGCTCTTATGCTTAATTTTTTAGTGCTACTTTTTTTAGTAATAATATTAATAACTCCAGCCAAAGCTCCGTTACCATATTCAACCCCCATACTTCCTTTTACAATTTCAATTCTCTCGATATTGCTTAAACTTAGTTTTGTAAGGTCAATATTACTTCCTAAACCCGTATCCCCAACTACAGGAATATTGTCGATTAATATTTTAACATATGCACCTCCCAATCCTAAGATATTAGCAGTAGAATTTCCGGAATTTGTATCTGGAGTAATTTGAATATTTAAAGATTGATTCAGTACCTCAGCTGCATTGGTAGCAGCCATACTTTTTATTTGATTAGCATCAATTACCTCAACTTTATAGATAGACTTATTGATCGATTGTTGCATATACTGCCCTGTGATGACAACCTCTTCTATTTTTTTCTGTTGTAGAGAATCTTTTTCCTGTGCATTTACCCATAGAACGGCAGACAATGACAGTATAGAAAGCATTTTCTTCTTCATAGACGCAAAAATTTTTCGCAAATATAGCGCTTTATTTAGAACAATTAAAAATAAATATGTATTTTTGTGGAATAATTCTAAATAAAAATAACGTTATGAATTTAAAACTACTTTTAGGGACTTTAATGCTAACGGCTGTTACAGCTAATGCGCAAGTAGCTACGATTAATGAAAACTTTAATAACTTCACTGCAGGGAATACAACATTTCCACAAGGTGGTTGGTCTGCGGTACTTCCTCCAATGAATATGCCACCAAGCCCACCACCACCAATGATGATTGTTTATGAAACTGCAGGAAATGCTTCTGATAAGTACGTTTCATCATACTCTGGAGGTAATAAGGATACTCCTCAATATTTAGTTTCACCACAAATTGTAGCTCCGACAGGTGATAAGACTTTATCCTTTAAAACAAGATTAAATAGCTCTAACACGGCACAGGTAACACTACAAGTAGGTTTGGCATCGAGCCCTACAGATATGAATACTTTTGTGGCTGTAGGAGATCCTATTATAATTACTCAACAAACTACTTTTCAAACGTTTACAAGAGTAATTCCTAGTTCTTCTTCATCTTATATTGTTTTCAAAACTGTTAATACTGTAGCTGGAGCTCAACACACAGCAGCTGATTTTGATGATGTAGTATATGATTTTACTAGTGTTTTAGGAACTTCAGATTTCTTAAAATCAGCATCAAAAACTCAATTTGCAGTAACTTCGGACAACACTGCACTACAGTTTGTAACTAAGAAAGATCCTAAAAATGTTCAGGTTTATTCAGCTTTAGGACAGAAAGTAGCTGACGGAAAATTGAACAATCAAAGATTAGACATTAGCGAACTTCAATCAGGAGTTTACTTTGTTCTTATCGAAGAAGCAGATGGTACTGCTACAAAATCTAAATTTATCAAGAAATAAAAGATTTTATTAGACTACTATATCAAGGAAGTCGATTTATGAGTTTTTCATAAGTCGACTTTTTCTTTTTACACCACTTCAAAAAGCCCATTAAATCTCAATATTTCAAAAAATTAATATAAAAACAAGATAAATATCATGTTTTTATTTAGAATCAATAAAAATAAATTCATAGTTTTGTGGAATCATTCTAAATAAGGATTTAAACATTAAGATTATGAAAACAAAACTACTTTTGAGTTCTTTGCTGGCTCTTACGGTTCAACAAACGGTTTTAGCTCAGACAGATGCTTTAGGATACACGCAGGTGGATATGTCGATGGGAAGTCAATATCAAAATCGTGTTTTTTTTGGTCTACAAAATAATAATCAGGTTTCTCAACCTGCTAATTCTTGGGACATTGCATTCTTTAGAAATTCTGCAATGAGCTTTGGTTCAAGAGTAAATGATTCTAAAGATATCAAAGTATATGAGGCATCTAATGATATGAGCCAGTGGGATAATATCAATATTGCCAATTTATCCTCTTGGGGAGCGCCTATCTACAATCCGGATCAAACAACATCTCTTGCGGATGGTGCTTTTGAACAAGGTTCAGCTTCTTTTGGTTGGGGTAATTATAATGGAGGAACTCACCATGTGGATGGAACAATTATTTTTGTTTTACAGTATCCGGATGATAGTTATATTAAATTTGCCATTACAGATTATTTCAGTGCTTATACTTTCAAATATTCTAAATGGAATGCTGCTACGTCAACTTGGGGAGCAACAGAAACAAGAACAATCGCCAATGGGTCTGATGATGCTTACTTCAACTATTTCTCTTTTACCACAGGAGCAAAAGTTGAAAATCTTGAACCACCAAAAGCTTCTTGGGATTTCATGTTTACAAAATATTATACATTCTATAATAATATCATGATGTATCCGCTTTCAGGAGTGATTCAAAGTCCAAGCATTACGGTTGCAAAGGTTCAACCAGAAACACAAGCTAGTTCTACATTTTCTGTGCCTGCCAATTCTAGTTTTTCATCTAATATAACAACTATTGGGCATTCTTGGAAACCTATTTCCGGAGTTTACTCAGACGTTGTTTATTATATTAAAAAAGGAAGTGAGTATTACAGAATGTACTTCATTTCAAACGGTGGAGCAACTACAGGAAACATGTACTTTAAATATAAAAATATCACTTCTGTGCTAGGTGTTACAGATATTGCTGGAAAAAAAGCTTCTTTCGGTATTTATCCAAACCCTACAACGGCAGATAAAAAAGTGACTGTTTTATTTGATGTTAAAGAAAAACTTGATAATAAAGGAACTGTACAGGTGTTTGATCTTACAGGAAAACAGGTTTATCAGGCAGAATTAACCAATCAGGCCGGATTCTACAAACAGGATTTAGACTTGTCTAGACTGATCCCAGGAAATTATTTAGTTAAAATCACTTACGGTGGAAGTTCTGAAACCAAAAAGCTGATTGTTAAATAAAAAAGTGAATTGTAAATGGTCAAACATGAATTTAATTCAGACCAATATCAATTCAAAAAATCTAAATTTTAATACTTTCTATTTTTTCTAATAAAGGCTGCTTTACAGATCGTAAGGCAGCCTTTTATACTTTTTAGTTGATAGTTGATAGTTGATAG
>DKLU01000447.1:0-718 GCA_002455915.1 Chryseobacterium sp. UBA6632 | reverse complement strand
TCTTTTATCTTTTATCTTTTTAAATCAATAAATCTTAAATCCCTTATACACTTCTATCGATTTTTCCATGATCTTCGAAGCATCTTTTCGGAAATCCAGCAAATGATCTTGTCCGTTGTGACGATTATGATGTTCTACGCTTTCCCATAATTCGATCAGGAAGAAAGTTCCTTTATTATCCTTATCTTCAACCAAATCATATTGAAGACAACCTTCTTCTTTTCTTGTTTCTTTCACCAAATTCTGAAACAATTCTACCGCTTCCATCAAATAATTTTCATTAAACTTAAAAAGCGCAACGATATGTAAATTCATGTACTGTTAAATTAGACTGTAAAAGTAAATTATTTTCGAAGTCAAATTATTTTTTCTTCGCTTTATTTTTCCACTTTAACAGATTTTATGCTTAAAAAACAGATTTGTAAATCGTAATCGAACTCATAACGATCACCAAAGTTCCAATGATAACGAACATACTCTTCACAGGAAGTTTTGCAGTCAGCATTGCAGAAAAAGGAGCGGTAAAAATTCCACCTATCAAAAGTCCGAGAATAATATTCCAATGCTGAACACCCAACGTAAAGATAAATGTGACCGCAGCCGTAACCGTCAGAATAAATTTGGCTACGGTAGAACTTCCCACCGCAAACCTCGGAGTAAAAGAATTTTTAATTAAAGTTCCTGTCACCAAAGGTCCCCAACCTCCGCCGGCAAAGGC
>DKLU01000194.1:12240-13484 GCA_002455915.1 Chryseobacterium sp. UBA6632 | reverse complement strand
ATGTTTCGAAATTATAAAAATAAAAAATCTTGTTTTAAACGACATCAAAAATACTGATAAATCCCTATTAAATGAATAATTTTTATAAAAAAATAATACTGCCACATAATGTGACAGTATTATTTTGTGTAAACTGACAAAAAAGCTTATTTTTTTTATTTAATCTAAATTTTACTTAATCTAAACAATAATTTTTTGTTGTTTTATTTAATATTTGAAAATTAATTTTCAAGAATAAGAAAAACTGTCATTTTTTTTATGTCAAAATTTCTTATTAATGAAAAATCAGCTTTCCAAAAGATATTCTTTGTAATTACCTAAGAAATCGACTTCGGCTCCAATAGATTTTAATTCTTCCAAAGCATTTTCGTGCAATACTTTATCCCAATTTCCGACAACGTTGATGAAGAAGAAATAATTCCCTAAACCTGTTTTCAATGTTCGGGATTCAATTTTGCTTAAATTCATTTTGCGCCATGCAAAAACCGACAAAACCTGATGCAAACCTCCAGCATGATCTTCAGGAAGAGTAATCAATAAACTTGATTTTTCACCTAAAGTATTTAGTTTTTCATTATCGTAAACATTTTGCACTTTAGAAATGACGATAAATCGGGTATGATTCTGCTCAAAATCCTGAATATTTCGGTGGATGATTTTCAGACCATATAAATTGGCCGCGAACTGATTAGCAACTGCCGCTCTTTTGAGTTCAGGATGTTCCGAAACATACTTTGCCGCTGCCGCAGTGGAAGAGAACTCCTGCTTTTGAACATTTTTAAAGTTTGTATCTAAAAAATGAAAACTCTGAGCCAACGCTTGCGGATGAGAGTAGATTTTTTCTAATTCTTCGGCTTCATTATTAGGATGAATCATCAAATGATGGGCAATCGGCATTACGGCTTCTGCTTCAATTTTGATGTCGGACGTTTTATATAAATAATCCAGCGTCATCGAAACTGTTCCTTCAATCGAGTTCTCCAACGGAACCACAGCCTTGTCTAATTCTCCGTTTTCTACAGCCGTAAAGCAATCTAATATATTGGTTTGAGGAATTAATTCTTCGTTCGGAAAAAGCTGTGTGGCTGCCAACTGAGTGAAACTCGCCTGCGGACCTAAAAATGCAATCTTCATTATATCTCTATTTATTTTGAATTTTAAATGTAGTGAAAAAGTAATTACGCTTCGAGGTTTAATATCGTTAATTCACCATTACTTTCATTCAACATTAAACATTAAACATT
>DKLU01000194.1:7290-12055 GCA_002455915.1 Chryseobacterium sp. UBA6632 | reverse complement strand
TTAAACATTAAACATTAAACTTGCTCATTCCAACTCTTCTCTATAAGCTCCATTAAAAAATCCGGACACTTAATGACTTTATTGGTTTTGGCGTCTAAAAAGAAAAGAGTGGTAGAGGCTTCTGTGATTTTTATCATATCTTCATTGAAAATTTCATACTCAAATTCAATCTTTACTCCCGGAATTTTTTTTACATACGTATGAATTTCTAATTTTTGATCATACAAAGCTGGTCGCAAATACTTAATTTTATACTCCGAAACAGGCAACCAAATTCCTTGATTTTCAATCTCATTATATGACATTCCTATGCTTCGGAAAAGCTCAACTCTGGCAACTTCAAAATACTCGGCGTAATTTCCGTAGTAAACGTATTTCATAGGGTCTGTTTCTCCGTAACGTACTCTTATTGAGTGTGTTGTATGTATCATTTTAAGGTGTATTTTAGACATACAAATATATTTTTAAATAATCAATAGCTGCAATATTTTTTTTTGAAAAGAAAAAATTCGACCTTTGTCCTCCTTCTAAAAATGTAATAATCTAGAGTTAATCGGGGCGTAAATTATGGATGAAAATTTAATGTTGATTTGGCAGAAATGTCTGCAGTTTATGCGTGATAACTTAAACGCGGCTGAAGATAATTCTGATTTAAAAAAGCTTGAAAAATCTTTCGATCTTCTGTTTGATAAAGTTCAGCCAATTTCTTTGGTTCAGAACAATCTTACGTTGATGGTTCCGAGCGATTTTTACAAGGAATATATTGAGGATAATTACTTATCCTTACTTTCTGCTGCCCTGAAGAAAAATATTGGAAAAGGAGTGAAATTATGGTATTCTGTAATGGAAAATAAACCTAGCGGTTTGGAAAAGCCTGTTACAATGAATATGAAGGGAAAAACAGTTCCTCCTCCAAAAATGCAGGAAACGATGCCTCAAGGGTTTTCGTCGAATATAGTAAACCCGTTCGTGGTTCCTGGAATCAGAAAAGTAAATATTGATTCCAACTTAAAGCCAGACTTTTCTTTTGATAATTATATAGAAGGAGAAAGCAACAAATTTGCGGCTACCGTAGCTAGATCTATCGCTAAAAGACCTGGTGCAACGGCTTTCAACCCATTATTTTTATATGGTGGTTACGGAGTTGGGAAAACGCACTTGGGACAGGCCGTTGGTTTAGAAGTTAAAAGCCAGTTTCCGGATAAAGTAGTTTTGTATCTGTCTTCTGAAAAATTCATCCAGCAGTTTATTTCAGCTGCTAAAGCTCATAAGCAGACCGAATTTGCGAATTTCTATCAGATGGTAGATGTTTTGATTATCGATGATATTCAGTTCCTTTCAGGAAAATCTGCAACTCAGGATAGTTTCTTCCATATTTTTGATTATTTACATCAAAACGGAAAACAGATCATCTTGACATCGGATAAAGCTCCGGCTGATATTATGGATATTCAGGACAGGATTGTTTCCCGTTTCAAATGGGGACTTTCGGCAGAAATTAAATCTCCGGATTTGCCAACGCGTAGACAGATTATTGTTGACAGATTAAGCCGCGACGGAATTGTTCTTCCGGATGATGTGCTTGATTTCTTAGCAACAGAAACAAAAACAAATGTAAGAGAGCTTATTGGAGTTATCAACTCGGTTATTGCTTATTCTACCATTTATAAGAAAGATCTTAGTCTTGAATTATTAAAAGATACCATTAATAAAATCGCTGCCAATCAGAAAAAGGTGATCAATATTCCTTATATTCAGGAGGTTGTCTGCGATTATTTCGGAATCAAAAAAGAACAGCTTTTATCTAAAACAAGAAAGAGAGAAATTGCACTTCCAAGACAGTTGGCGATGTATTTTTCAAAAGAATATACAAACTCTACATTCAGCAAAATTGGTGAAGAAATGGGAGGAAAAGACCACTCTACGGTAATGTATGCTTGTGATACGATTAAAGATGTTTCGAAAATTGATAAAGAGATCAAAAAGTATGTAAAAGACTTGACTGAGAAAATCAAGCAATAAGAAAATAATTCAATTAAAAATATAGAAATGGAGAATAAAATTTATTCTTCATTTTTTGTTTAATACAATAATTTTTTAATCATTAAATCTTTTAATTTTTAAATAAAACAGTATGAAAATATTAATGGTTTGTCTTGGTAATATTTGCAGAAGCCCTTTAGCAGAAGGGATTATGAAAATAAAGGTGCCTTCTCATTTTTTGATAGATTCTGCAGGAACAATTTCTATGCACGAAGGAAAACATCCTGATAAAAGATCGATAAAAACGGCGGCAAATCATCAGATTGATATTTCACAACAGAGATCAAGACCCATTACCAATGCTGACTTTGATAAATTTGATAAGATTTACTGTATGGATATTGATGTGATGGCAGATGTTATCTCAAAAGCTAAAAACGAAGAACAACGCCAGAAGGTTTCTCTGTTTCTGGAGGCTTTGAATGATGATGAAAATGAAGAAGTTCCCGATCCTTATTGGGGAGATATGAAGGAATTTGAAGATGTTTTCCAGCTCATTGATAAAGGATGTGATGCTATTTTTAATCAGCTAAAAACGATTTATCAGTAATTTTATAATTCATAACTTGCAACTTCTAATTTATAACTAAAATAATGCTTTTTTTACTGCCTGCTTATCTTTCCGAAAACACTTCTATTACACACTTTTCGCCTGTAATAAAGGAGTATATCATGCAAACGGATTATTTCTTTGTTGAAAACGAAAAAACAGCCAGAAAAGTGGTGAAATTCTTCGCGCCTGAGAAAAAACAAGCTGATCTGAAGCTTTTCTTATTGGATAAATATACTGAAAATGCAGACATTAAAGAAGCTCAGGAACTGATGCTGAAAGGTCAGGATTTCGGATTGCTTTCCGAAGCCGGACTTCCATGTATTGCCGATCCCGGAAATTTGATGGTGAAGTGGTGTCATGAAAAAAATATCAAAGTTGTCCCTATTTCAGGGCCTTCATCCATTATTTTGGCATTAATTTCAAGCGGTTTTAATGGTCAGGAGTTTACATTTAACGGCTATCTTCCCATAGATAAAAGCGATAAGAAAAAACAAATCGTTCACTTGGAAAGTTTAGTTCAGAGAACAGGATATTCACAGATTTTCATGGAAACTCCTTATAGAAATAATGCGTTATTTGAAGATTTGGTTAAATTTTTATCACCTAATACAAAGCTTTGTATTGCTGCCAATATCAACGATCCTGAACAGGAATTCATCAAAACAAAAACGATAAAAGACTGGCAAAAACAAAAACCGGAACTTCATAAAATTCCTGCTGTTTTTGTGTTGGGGAAATAGTCATTGTGAGGAGCTATAAAATATTTTTATAATTTCTGGCAGATTTAGCAGATTACGCAAATCTTTTTTATAAGCTGTATAAATTACAATCTGCTAAATCTGCGAGAGAAAAAAACTACAAATTATTGACAACCCTCTTAATATTATCCAAAATATTAGTTGTATTGAAATTAATAAGCAAGCCTAGTTTTTTATTAGAAAGTTTCAGATAGGTATGTAATTGTTTAAAGTGAATGTCTTCAAGATTTTTCACAGATTTTAATTCAAGAATTACCTTATCTTCAACTAAGATGTCAATTCTAAAATTTAAATCAAACTTTTTATTATCGTAAATAACAGGAATTGGTAATTCAGATTTTACATCAAGTCCGTTTTCTTCAAGTTCATAGATTAAAATCCTTTGGTAAACGATTTCTAATAAACCAGGACCAAGATTATTGTATACATTAAAGATACATTTTCTAACGATGTAGGAAATTTCATTTTCAGTAATTTGTTTTTTTATGTAAATTAAAATAAAAAAATTGAATTTAAATATTACTTTTTCTTCCTATTTCTCCATTTTCTCCAAAGAAAAATCACAACAGGAATCAGCAGAAAGAACGGCCAAAGTGAAGTTAATCCAAGGAAGAAAGCAATAAAACTGTTCCAGCCTTCTGTGAAAGAATCTCCAAAACGGCTTCCAAAACCAATCTTTGAAGTCGCAGAACTTCTTACTTTTTCCTTATATAAAGTAAGGTTTAATGTGCTATAATTCACACAATCATCAATAAATCGAAGCCTGCCTTCTGAGATATCAATTTCATCTTCTAATTCTCTGATATTTTCTTGAATTTCCAGCATATCTTTCGTAGTCGCAGCACTTTTCAGCATATCGCGATATTTCTCAAGATAGATTTTCTTGTTGGCGAGCTTAATGGAAACGTCAGTGTATTCTTCCGTAACGTCATTTGATGAAATGTTTTTAGATAAAACAGAACCCATTCCGTCTGAAAACGAATTAATTAATGCGTCGAAATTTTTATGCGGAACTCTTATTATTAAGTTAAGATTTTCATCGGTATCTGTATTTCGAAACTCTACTTTCTGAATGTAGGCATTATTCTTTTTTACGATTTCATTCACCTGATTCTGAGCTTTTTTCGTGTCGCCAACCTGAATCGTCATTTCACCGTTTTTAATGATTTTTTTAGAAATTGTATCATTTGTATTTAAATACGGATTTTTATTTACACTCGCTGATTTTTCTGAAATGGCAGCAGGTGAATAATTTGCTACTTTATCTTCCTGAACAATATCCACTAAACTGGCATTTAAAGCCTGTGTTTCATTCTTTTTACAATGAATAAGAAGAACACAAAATGAGAGTGATAACAATAATTTTTTCATGAGTTATTTTTTTTTAACCTTATCAAAAGTAGAGGTAAAA
>DKLU01000194.1:0-7261 GCA_002455915.1 Chryseobacterium sp. UBA6632 | reverse complement strand
GTAAAAACCGAAACAGATTGAAATTTTAAAGAACAATTGAATTTTAGGGGAATGAATTTATAAATCTATTCTTTACATGACCGGAAACTGCTAAAAATTGAATTTATTTTATATTTTTATTGAATGAAAAAGAGTCTTTTAGTTATCCTATTTTTACCATTTTCGATGTTCGCACAGGAAGTTCCGAAGCTGACAGACGAAATGGCGATTAAATTATCCGAAAAACCACTTCATTGCATCAATCAGGAATACCCGAACAAAACAGCGCATATTATTAATAATGCGGGTGAAGTTCCTTTAACCCCAAAAGATCTGCACCCTAGTTTTTATGGCTGTTTCGATTGGCACAGCTCAGTGCATGGGCATTGGATGTTGGTTCGTTTATTAAAAACAAAACCCAACTTATCGATTGCAAAAGACATTGAAAATATTCTTGATAATTCATTTAAAAAAGAAAATCTTCAGACAGAAGCAGATTATTTCACCAAATTTCAACTGACGGTAACTTTTGAAAGAACCTACGGCTGGGCTTGGCTGCTGAAGTTGGATGAAGAATTAGCAACTTGGGACAATCCAAAAGCAAAAATTTGGCATCAAAATCTAAAACCTTTGACGGATAAAATTCTGGCTTCCTGGAAAACTTTTTTACCAAAACAAACCTATCCAAACAGAACGGGAGTTCACCCGAATACTGCCTTTGCGATGGTTTTTGCATTAGATTGGGCAAGGGCAACAGGCGACAAAGCGTTTGAAAACCAGTTAATAGAAAAGGCTAAATATTTTTATTTAAATAATACGAAAACTCCAGCTTACCTTGAGCCGGATGGTTCTGATTTCTTTTCGCCAAGTCTGGAAATTGCCGATTTAATGCGAAGAGTTTTACCCCAAAAAGAATTTGTTTCCTGGTTAAATAATTTCTACGAAAAACGAAGCCTTGAGAATATTGAAAAAATTCCGGTTGTAAGTGATTTGTCAGATTATCAAACCGTTCATTTGGTTGGTTTATCGTTCACAAAGGCTTGGTGTATGAAAGGTATTGCAAAATCTCTTCCTGATAATCATCCATTAAAAAAAGAATTCCAAAAAACAGCAACCGTATTTCTAAACAACGGCCTTCCATTATTATTCCAAGGAAATTACGGTGGTGATCACTGGTTGGCAAGTTTTGCAGTCTATGCTTTAGAAGATTAATTAGCTTGATGCTGGAAGATGGATGCTGGAAGTTTTTGTGCTGCATAAACTTCCAGCCTCCATCTTCTAACTTCCTTACCAAAAAACTAATACTTGATTCCCAGCTTTTTAAGAATAAAACTTAAAAGCCAGATCGGACCTACTAGAAGGAACTGTAAATCTTTTAAGAAAGACGGTTTTTTGCCTTCAATTTTATGTCCCGCGAACTGCAAAATCCACGTAATGACGAAAACAGAAAGATAAACGATCCAAGAGTTTTCTTCAAAACGAATATTGATTCCATAAGCGAAACTTTCCATTAAAATCATTACAAATAGCATGATTAAACTTACCAAAAAAGAAAGGCGCATATAGAAAAGGGTAACTAATGCAATCGCGATAAGGCTTATGTAACTGATTTCACCAATATATCTAAAACCAATGGATTTTGAGGGAATGAGTGAAATAAATCCTATAATCGTCCAGAAAATCAAAGGAACGCAGATCCAATGGATCAGCTTATTGGTCGGGTTTCTGTGGCTTTCGCCATATTCAGCAAAAAGTAAATCAATCTTTCTCATAGTAGAAATTTGGAAAATACTAAAATAATAAATTTTTGTAATCGCTCAGGAGATTGCTTACATTTGTGCTATGTCTGCCTTAGAAAAATTTGGGGTTGAGATTTTTACTCAACATAATATTTTCGAAAGAATTGCTGTCGATAAGCCTTTTCGACCTGATAATCCCGCGTTTATATTCATTAAAAGCGGCACTATAAAGCTTAAACAGCATTTTCGTGATCTGGAACTTTCTGCCAATATGTTTATGGTAACCGATCCGCAGACGATTTATGAAATGGTTTCCGTAAGTGACGATTTCCAGTCGAGAATGGTTTCTTATAAACGTGAATTTATTTCAGCTTTATCGTTGAAATTCAATCGATTAATTACGTATCGCTATTTCAGGCAACAGATGAATATCGGGCTTCCTTTTCATAAGGATGAAATGGATGTGGTCTGGAAAAGCGTCAATTTTCTTAAATATATTCTGGATTCTGAAACGGAAATGGCCTATAAAAAGGAGATCGTGGAGCATTTATTTTCTGTTTTCTGTTACCAGATGGCAGGGATTATCTCTCAGGAAGACAGCAGTTCCATGAACCAAATGTCGAGACAGGAAGAGATTGTTTTTGTATTTCTGAATGATCTTGCAGAGCATCATCTCACAGAGCGCACAGTAGAGTTCTACGCCGAACGGCAGTCGATTACAACCAGACATCTTTCATCGGTTATTAAAGAGATTACGGGAAGGTCGGCGAGCCAAATTATTGCTTTAATTGTAATCAATGAAGCAAAAGTGCTTCTAAACTCTTCCAGCAAACCTATATCGGAGATTTCGTCTATTCTTGGTTTTAGCGATCAATACTCATTTTCACATTTTTTTAAGAAACATTTGGGTGAAAGTCCGTCACAATACAGAAATCAGTTCGAAAACTAAAATCTTACATTTGAACATCTTTTTCCAATTCTCAAACATTTGTTTGAGTTTGTAATCACCCTAACTTTGTACTCGTAAAACAAGGTAAAATGGTAAAGAATATAAAAACAGCACTATCATTAATGATAGCGGTCTTTCCTGCGCTGTTTTTTTCACAGGAAATAAAACAGATGACAGCGAATGAGGTGGCCGAACTCGCCGTACAAAATCATCAACAGTTGAAAGTTTCGGCACAAAATATCGACATCGCGAAACAAAATACGAACGTTACTAAACTTCAAAAATTGCCGACAATTACGGCTTCTACAAGTCAATTCTATTTAGGAAACGTATTAGCAATTGATAAGGATTTTTCAAATTCTACGACTGTTCCGATGCCTCATTACGGAAGTTCTTACGCTGTTCAGGCGACTCAACTCATCTTCAAAGGAGGATTGGTAAATAAATCGATTGAACTGGCGGGACTTCGTGAGCAACTTTCAGAATTAGATTTAGAAAAGAATAAGCAGGATGTGAAATTTTTGGTTATTTCTAATTATTTGGATGTCTATAAAATCATCAATCAGCAGGAAGTTTTTCAAAACAACAAAAAACTGGCTCAGGAGAGGCTGAAAAATATTCAGAAGTTTTATCAGCAGGGAATGGTGACGAGAAACGAGGTGATTCGTGGTGAACTGGCCATCAAAAACTTAGATCAAGGAATTTTAACGTTGTTGAATAATAAAAAGATCCTTAATTATAATTTAAGCATCGCTTTGGGGTTACCTTCTGATACTGAGATTGTTCCTGTTGAAAATGTTGAAAGCAAAGATGCCGGAATCGGTATGGATTATTATGTAAATCTTGCCCATGACAGCAATCCTCTAATGAAATCTGCTAAAACAAATATTGATGTGGCAGACAAAAATATTGAGATTATAAAGACTGATAAAATGCCTACGATATCAGGTTTCGGAGGATATACCTTACAAAGACCGATCACGACGAGAAATCCTGTGCTGGATATGTATTCCGGAGGTTGGCAAACGGGGTTTTCTTTAAGCTATAATATTGATAATCTGTATAAAACGAAAGAAAGAGTAAAGTTGGGTGAAATTCAGAAAAATCAGGCGAATGATGCAATGACGTTGACTCAGCAAAATATTGATATGGCAGTGAATGCGGCGTATGTAAAATACCAGGAGTCGATTCAACAGGCTGATATTCTGAATGATGCTAAAAGTTTAGCAGAAGAAAACTATAAGATTACAGAAGCTAAGTACTTGAATCAGTTGGCAGTACAAGCGGAAATGATTGATGCACAAAATCAAAAACTGCAGTCAGAATTAGATTATGCCAATGCAGAAATCAATGTGTTGTATCAATATTATAATCTTCTGAAATCTACAGGAACGCTGTAAATAAATTCTCTGAGGTCTTTTTTAAGTGAAACGCCTTTGAGAGCTTAATAACATTTAGTAGTCAAAAAAATCTTAGCACCCTTTGCGTTTAAAATAAATAACACAAGGAAAAAAGTTTAAAACTGAAAATCAAAACAATGGAAAACAAGGAACAAAATACTCAAAATACAGTTCCGGCACCTGTACAATCTAGTGCTGTGGCAAAAAAGAAAGAAAATAAAAAGAATAAAATCAGAGCCATTATCTCCAACATTATTGTGTTTTTGGTGATTGGTTTCGGATTATTCTGGCTGGTACGTGAATATTTTCACGTGGGCGACAAAACGTATACGGAAGCGGCTCAGATTGAGGAGTTTATCAACCCGATCAATACGAGAGTTTCAGCATATATCAAAGAAATTAAATTCATTGAACATCAACAGGTTAAAAAAGGAGATACATTGGTAATCCTTGATGGCCGCGAGATTTTAACACAATTAGGTCAGGCAGAAGCGGCTTACCAAAATGCTTTAGCTCAAAAAACAGCAACTAGTTCATCGGTAAATACCGTTTCCAACAACGTAAGCGTAATGGAATCTAATATTGCAGGAGCAAAAGCCAGACTTTGGAATGCAGAGCAAAATTTAACCAGATATAAAAATCTGTTGGCTTCAGAAGCCGTAACCAGACAACAGTACGACCAGGTGAAAACGGAATATGATGCACAGAAAGCGGCGTATGAAACATTGGTGAATCAAAAGCATTCTGCAAATCTGTCGACAACGGAGGTAAGAAGTAAATTAGGGATTAACGATGCGGAAATTAAGAGAACAAAATCTGCATTGGATATGGCTAAAATTAACTTGTCTTACACCGTAATCACTGCGCCATATGACGGAGTAATGGGAAGAAGAACGATTTCTGAAGGGCAATTGATTCAACCCGGTCAACAGGTCGCAACCATTGTGTTAAACGGACAAAAATGGATAACTGCTAACTTCCTGGAAAGTCAGATGCCGAATATCAAAATTGGTGAAAAAATGATGATGACCGTTGATGCGCTGGGCGGACAAAAATTTGAAGGAATCATAACTGCTATTTCAGCGGCTACAGGTTCAAGATATTCTAGTGTTCCCACGGATAACTCTACCGGAAATTTTATCAAAGTTCAACAGAGAATTCCTGTGAGAATAGAGTTTACGGCTTCCAATAAAAAAGAAGATCTGGCTAAACTAAGCGCGGGAATGAACGTGAATGTGAACATTAATAAGTAACAAGTAATAAGTAAAATGAACCAAGTAAAATGTTGAATATTTAAGTAAAGTGAAGATTACGGATTTAGATTGATTTATTGAAATTTTTTACTTCTGTAATTTTTACTTATCTCTTTCCACTTTTTCCTTGGCTCTTATTCAAAAAATGTACAATAAAGGATTATACAACGACTGGGTTCCGAAACCCGTGCAGCTTTTGCTGATTGTATTGCTTCTTGCGGTGGTAATGCCGTTGGGGGGCGTGTATACGGGAAACATCAGCTATGTGGTGAGTGGAACCGGGGCGATGACAGAGTACTTCATGTGGGCGAATTATGCGACTACCATTGGGATGGGCGCGTGTATGCCGATTGTGATGAGAATGAAAATGAGATACAAAGTTCGTGATAAAATGACACTTTTACTGGTGCTTTTAGGTTTGTTGAGTTATTTGAATTCAACAACTTTTGAACCGATGATCTTCGTATTTTCCGCTTTGCTGATCGGGTTTTTAAAAATGATGGTAACGATTGAATTATTTTTACCGTTAATGGCCATGATCGGAAACAGAGGAATGTTCTACGGCGGATTTTACACCTTCGTTTTAGTCATGAATCAGGTTTCTGCTTATTATGCGGTGGAAGTTTCTATTCAATACAACTGGCAGCATTTTTATGTGATCATGGCGGTTGGATGTTTCATTTTGGCTTTGCTGCACTGGGTTTTTATGCACGATAAATATTTTGCATTAAAAGTTCCGTTGCATTATATTGATTGGTTGAGTATCTTACTTTTTGTTTCCACATTTATGTTTTCAGCGTATGTTTTTTCGTTTGGAAAACAGCAGGATTGGCTCAATTCAAGAAATATTATCAATGCAAGTATCGCAGCTTTTGTGAGTTTTGCCTTGTTGGCAATTCGTCAGTTTACGTTGAAAAGACCTTATATATCATTTAAAATTTTCACTAAAAACAATGTTCAGCACGGATTATTTATGCTTTTTATGCTCGGAATGTTTTTAGGAACAACTTCTATTCAGAACACTTTTGCAGTCGGAGTTTTGGGATATGACCAATTAACCAATGCAAGATTAAATTTATTAATGATTCCCGGACTGGTTTTAGCCGGAGTTATTGCCATCATTTGGTTTAAAAAAGAAATTCCGCTAAAGATGTTCATCTTTTCAGGATTTTCAGCAATGGTGGGCTATGCGATGGTGATGTACTTTTCGATGGTGCTCGAATTCAGTTATGACAATTGGTATTTACCGATGTTCTTAAAAGGATACGGAATGGGCGCCTTATTCATTTCAGTCTGGTTTTATACGCTTGATAAACTGGAGTTGGATGAAATGCTTGCTGCCATCGGATTGGTCTTGGTTTGGAGAACATTTTTATCAGTCGGAGTTTTCTCAGCAATTTACGCTTGGTTTCAATATCATTTTCAGGTTGTTGCCATTGGAGATCTCGCTGTTTATATGGATGGAATGACGATAACTCCACAAAGTGTATCTGCCAATATGAAGACTATTCAGTTGAATGCCATTATTATAGCTAATAAAAAAATATTCGGATATATTATTTTGATGGGCTTGGGAGTGTTGATTTATGTTTTCACGCATCACTTCGGAAAAGAACGTTTCGAATATGCAAGATTTGTTAAAATATTAAACGGAAAATCGGCATTAGCGAGAAAAAGACTTCGCGAAAGAAAAAGATTAGTGAACGAAATAAAAGATGCAGCAGGGCCTGCGATATAAAGATACCTTGTTTTTCATTTGCAAAACTCCATTTTCATTGTAAAGTGGGGTTTGCTTTTTTAGAAGCTGTTTGATTACATCGAAATGCAATATTAATTTTATTTGAAGCTTTTTCCCACTTTCCACTGTATCTTTTTTGTTACGGGCTCCGCTTCGCTGCGCCCGCAACAAAAAAGGATGCCGTTCAATGGTAAGTTTGCCTT
>DKLU01000195.1:10926-23671 GCA_002455915.1 Chryseobacterium sp. UBA6632 | reverse complement strand
CTTCCTGTAACTACAAGAAGTATTATTACAAAAAGTCTGGCGCCCTCTAATTATTATAAAATACAGGCGATTGGTAAAGCGGGAGATAAAAGAGAATCTTTTTCTGTCTTAGCGCAACCCAATGACATCACACCTCCGGAAACGCCGGTACAGTTTGAAGGAAAAATAGATTCGCTAGGTGTGGTACATCTAAAATGGAAAGCAAACACTGAAAAAGACCTCGAAGGTTATCATATTTTCAGGGGAATTCAAAAAGGAGATGAACTGGTTCGTGTGACTCCACAGGCCATTACAAAAAATCATTTTGAGGATAAAGTGGTGTTGGAAAACCTGAATTCAAAGGTTTATTATTATGTAACAGCTACGGACAGAAGGAAAAATCAATCAAAACCATCTATTATTTTGGAACTTGAAAAGCCTGATAAGGTGAAACCTCAAACGCCGGTTTTCACAGAGTATAAACTGCAAGATGATGGTAAAATTACTATCAACTGGATGCGAAGCCAAAGTGAAGATGTGATGATTCATCAATTATTCCGTCAGGCGAAAGATGATGCTGATAAAAGCTGGAAAGTAATTTATGAAACAAAAGATATTCAACCCAATTATACATTTACAGATAAAGAGGTTGAAGCAGATAAAAGGTATACTTATTATTTATTGGCCATTGATAAAAGTAAATTGAAGTCCGACAAATCTCAGGAAATGACGCTGAGAAGTAGTAAAATAGAGGCACTCTCTATCCTTACCAATCTTTCAGGTGCAGCCAACAGAAATAAAAAGCAAATTGAACTTCAGTGGAAAATAAACGGGAAAGATGTTGGTGAGATTATGGTGTATCGTCAAAAAGGAACTGAAAAGCCAACCATGTGGGGAACACTTAATGGAGCTCAGAATTTCCTCGAAGATAAATCGGTTCAGGTAAGCAATTCCTATACGTATCTGATCAAGCCGATGCTAAAGAGCAACCAACTTGCTAAAACTGAAAAAATCACAATTGAATATTAAACACACAAAATACTATGAAAAAATTTTTATTACTGTTATTTCTATTGAGCGGAATATTCTCTTTTGCTCAGGATAAATATAAAGTGAATGTCTATTTCAGATTTCATGCTGATGGCGGTGGGCGAAAAGTCTGTGAATATTGGAGTAAAATCACTCTTAACTTTTCTGACGGTACCAGCGAAGAAGTTTATAACGGACAGTCACAATGGTTTGATGTAGATTTATCATATACCAGAGCAAAAAAAATTGTATCTGTAAGAGGGCAGGGATATGCAAAAAGAAGAGCTACAATTGGTGGCTGTAATGGTGATGATGAAGATTTTGACAGAACTATTTCTGTTTCAGATTGTAATACGAGCCAAGTCAGTGATGAAGGAGATAATAATGCAACATCTATTGCCTATACAGTAAGAGCGACACTTTTCCCGGTACATTCATTAACTTCAAAAAATATCGTAAATGGAGCTGCCGTAACAAATACTTACTTACCATCAGATGATAAAATTACAATAACCGATAATGATGGTTTCGTAGCTTCAAGCTATAATTATCAGTATAGTTTAGATAATATCAGCTGGACGGACGTTCCTTCTACTTTATATAATTTACATATATTAACGCTTTCTGCTAAGGATTTATTAGGCGCAGGATATCTTCAATATGTAGGAGACAATATCTATTTTAGAGCAGTATCTTGTCTTAATAACGGAACATATCAATCAATTTCAACACCGCTTCCGTTAACGATTATTCAGTCTGCTCCCCATATTCTTTCCAGTACAGTTTCACCGACAAAATGTTCAGATACCTCGGATGGATCAGTGACTTTAAATTTCGACAGAACTTTATTGACCAATGAAACATTAAAATTATCCTTAATCAATACCGTTACAGGTGCTGCAGTTATCAATCAGGATATTACTGGCGACTTGCAAACCAGTACTTCCTATACTTTACAAGACCTTCCTGCCGGAACTTATAAGCTGGATTTATTAGGAACTTATGAGAATAATGCTACCTATACCGACAGTCCTTCGCATACCATTAGTTTTGAAATTACGAAACCTACTCCGGTTACTTTTTCCATGACTTCCCAGACCAATGTGTATTGCTATCAGGGAAATGATGGAATTATTAATCTGACGGCATCGGGAGGACAAAATCAGTTCCAGTATCATGTGGTAAAAGATGGACAGTTGCTTGTAGATTGGACTAATTTTACTAGTGGAAATAACTCTCAAATATCAAACCTTGCAGCAGGTACTTATAAAATTAAAGTAAGAGATTCTAATCTTTGTGTAGCTAAAGAAAACGGAACGGAAAAAGAAATTACAGTCACTATTACGCAACCCGCTGAAGCCATTGATCTCCCTTCCAGTGAAATTGAAGTTTCACAGCCTACAGGTTATGGACTAAGCAACGGATATATTTCGGTGAGAGTAGTGGGAGGAACCCCTAATACAGGTGGTTCTTATAATTTTGAATGGAGAAAAGATAGCCCGACTGGAACGGTAATCACAGCCGGAATAACTACAGATGCTGTTAATAATCCTTTTACCATTAAACTTGATGGCTTGGCAGCTGGAAATTATTATTTAACGGTAAAAGATAAAAATTATAGCAGCGCTACAAGCCAGTTAGGGAATTGCGGAATTATCTCTCAGGAATTTATTATGTCTCAGCCGGATCCTCTAGCTGTAACAATAAATATTCAGAAGCAGATTTCTTGCAATATAGCCAATGATTATCAGTATAAAGCAGATTTAGATAGCAATGGAGTTCCTGATGAAGCAGAAGACGGAATTTTGAAAGCTGCCGTTACAGGTGGTGTCGGAACATATACTTATCAATGGCAAAAATCAAATAATGGTATTTTTCAGAATATTTCAGGGGCCACTCAGGCTACTCTGGAAAATCTGACAACAGGAACATATAAGGTTCTTATTAAAGATGTCAACAATAATACAACTGATGCAGAATATACTTTTGGGTTTCCTGCTACTTTGGCAATAACGCTTTCTGCAAATACAATCGCATGCTACAGCCAAAACAGCGGACAGGTTTCTGTGGCCGCCACCGGAGGAACAGGAGCCTATTCTTATCAATGGAATACCAATGATACGACTCCGACAGTTACAGGACTTTCGGCAGGAAATTATTTTGTTTTGGTAAACGATGCTAAAAACTGTAAAGTAAGCGGAAGTGTTCAGATTCAGGGACCGAATCAATTGATTATTGATGATATTTCTGTACAGAATCCTATATGCTTCGGAGCTAATAATGGCGAAATAAAAGTGGATATTTCAGGTGGAAAAGCACCTTATAATGTTACATGGTCAAACGGAGTTACTGGAGAAAGCAATCTAAATATTCCATCAGGAACGTATACCGTTACCGTTACAGATGACAACGGATGCAGTGTTTTCAGAAACTATACATTAACAGATCCTGCACAGCTTACAGTTGATTTAGGTTCAGACATTACGCTTTGTCTTGGAGATAGCCATACGTATAATGTGGCTATAAATGATCCTGGAGCGACATACCAATGGAAAGACCAATCTGGAAATATTATTTCAACAGCTTCATCCATAATACTTTCTGTAGCAGGTAGCTACACTGTCTTAATCACTGATTCAAAAGGTTGTACGGCTACGGATACTGTTGTTGTTAAAAATTCTTCAGAGATATTAAATCCTCAGTTTATGTTAACGACTCATGCTTACAGGGAAGCAACTGTGGTACTGGTGAATACATCGCCTACCAAGCCTCAAACTGTGGAGTGGATTGTTCCGGATACTCCGGATATTCAGGTTATGAATAAAACGGATGAATTTTTAGAATTAAAATTTTCCCAATTAGGATCTTATGAAATAGGACTAAAGGGAACCCAAGGAGAATGCGAAAAAACTTTCTACAAAAAAGTAATTGTGGAAGAAAATACAGCAGGAGTGAATTTAAATCCTGTAAAAGCCTCCAACATAAGAGAGTTTACGATACTTCCTAACCCTAATAATGGAGTGTTTAAAATATTGGTAGGTCTAGACAAGGCAGCCATTGTCAACGTAAGAATTATAGATATGGTATCACATGAAGCTTATCCGGCGGTTAAAATGACTCCATCTACTTATTTTACGATTCCGTATAATACCTCACTTCCAGCTGGTTCATACCTAATTATCGTAGAAACAGGAGGAGAGGTACTCGTTAAGAAAATGCTTGTACAATAATAACAATCACAAACACAAATAGAACACCATGAATTTTTTTAAAAACATAAAAATTGCATCCCTTTTCCTCATCATTGCTATTACTTTTATTTTTAATGCATGTGCAGTGGAGGAAAGCATTCCGGTAAAGGCAGACTTTAGCATTAAAGTGGTAAATGATGATTATTCGGTTCCTGTAAAAGTAGAAATTACAAACAAATCTACCGGGGCAGAAACGTATGACTGGTCATTTGACGGAGCTTCGGTGACAAGTTCGACAGAAAAAAATCCACAACCTGTAACCTATGCTTCTGCCGGAATTTATAAAATTAAATTAAAGGCATCCAATAAGGATGGAAATGTAGATGAGAAAATAATAGAGGTAAAAGCAGATGCAGCCATGAATGTAGATTTTGACTGGCAAATGCAGGGAAGTGATATTTCACCTGTTACCTTACACATGATTGATAAATCATTAGGTGCCACCCAGTATCTTTGGGAATTTGAAGGAGGTAATCCCACAACTTCTAATGCTCAGAATCCGGATGTTGTATTTACAACTCCCGGAGATCATATAATTAAGTTGACAATTTCTAATGGTCTGGAAACGTATTCTACTCAAAAGACTATCAATATTAAGCCGGCGATGACGGTAGATTTTAATTGGACAGTAGATCCTATTGATAACGATTATCAGGCTCCGGTAACATTACATTTAAATAACCTTTCAACAAATGCTTTTTCGTATGAATGGAGCATTGTTGGGGCAAATCCGGCAGTTTCATCAGTCACTAATCCAGATATAACTTTGCCAGCAGCAGGGACATATACTATTGTTTTGAAAGCCATTAATGATAAAGAAACCAAAACGTTGCAAAAACAAGTTGTTGTGTTGCCGGATGCTAATCTTTTATCTTTTTCTGATGTTAAATTAGGGATTAATAGTGCCGGTTCTACCATAGGATGTTTCTTTTCATCTGAATTGGGAACTGTGGTTAAGCAGAATGAAGTCAATGCAACAAATGGTTCTAAAATTGATTTTGCCTTTTTCGGGTTGAATTCTTCCTTTATTTATAATCAGTTTGTGTCTCCAGATGAGGTACAGAATAGCGGATTTTTAGCCATTCCAAATGCGACTCATTCAAAAATTATCAATTCACAGGAATTGGTTGGGATACAGCTTTCTTCATCAGGTTTTGATGCTGTAAATTCAGGAGATGATTTTAATTCTATTAATATTATCGAAACAAACGCAGGAAAGTCACCCTTTAGCAATTCTGTTGTACCAAGAGTAACTCTATTTCAGACATCAGACGGAAGAAAAGGAGCGGTAAAGATTAAAGAATTTGTAGCTAATGGCTCAAGCTCTTATATCATCGTGGACATTAAAATACAAAAGCAACCTTAAAAATTTCTTCTATGAAAAAATCTTATGTAAGAAGTATTGCTTTTGTATTTTTCACCTCTGCTTGTACGTTGGCTAATGCACAGGAAGTTGATCTGGAAAATATAGGCAAAAGAACAATGGAAGAGCTTAAGAAAAATCCCTTTAAAATAAGTGGAGGTGTTTCTGCGAATTCCGTTTTTTATAGTTCCAATGTATATAGCGGAAGGGCTCCTTTTACCTACTTTTTGAACGGAAATCTAAATCTTGGATTGTATAGATGGTCTATGCCTGTATCATATAGCCTTACGAATCAGGGAAGTCAGCTAGGATATCAGGTTCCATTTAAATTTAACAGAATAAGTATTGCTCCAAAATACAAATGGATAAAGGCTTATATTGGTGATGCCAATATGACGTTTTCTCCGTATACTTTTAATGGATTGTTATTTACGGGAGCTGGGGTAGAGCTTACACCCAATATTCCCCTAAAAGTTGCAGTGATGACAGGAAGGCTTAATAAAGCGGTGGAAGATGACGGTAATCCTAATACAATTCCTGCTTATAAAAGAATGGGTTACGGAGCTCATCTACGATGGGAAAAGGAAAGATACAAATTAGGATTAATAGGGTTTTATGCCAAAGATAATTTGGGTTCCCTTTCTGTGGCTCCTGATTCTAAAGACGTATTACCGCAAGAAAATCTAGTCCTTTCAATGACTGGAAGCTTCATGATTGATAAAAATTTGGAAGTATTTGGAGAATATGCAAATACAGGTTTGGTTAATGATTTAAGATCATCTGGCGAAGGGGCACAGAAAAAAGGGATTGCGGCAAAATTTCTTTCGCCTAATGCTTCTATGGAAAGTTATTCTGCCTATAACGGAGGGGTAAACTTAAAACTGAAAAAAGGAATGGTAGGTGTGAGGTATGAGCGAATAGATCCTGGATACAGAACATTGGGAGCTTATTATTTTAATAACGATTTGGAGAATATTACATTAAATTCTTCTTTTACTTTATTGAAAGATAAGTTGGCACTTTCAGCCAATATAGGAAGGCAAAGAGATAATTTGGATAATCAAAAGTTTAAGCAAACCAGCCGTTGGGTAGGTGCTGTGAATGCCAACTTGAAAGCATCTGAAAAGTTAATGATTACGGCAAGTTATTCCAATTTTACCATGTTTACGAACAAACAGCTGAATCAGTTCAATACAATCAACAATAATCCGTTAATGATTCAGCAACCCAAAGATTCAATAGATTATAAACAGATTTCACAAAATACCAATATTAATGTGAACTATGTTATTTCAAGCAGTAAAGAGAAGGTACAGAATATTAATATCAATTATTCTCTGAATGAAATGGTAAACAGAGAGAATGGGATTGTAAGAAAAGGCGGTTTGTCAAGATTTCATAACGCAAACGTAAATTATATCTTAGGATTTCCTGAAAAGAAAATGAATGTTGCCGCCTCTATGAATTATACACATACCTATGCAGCTTCTCAAATTTCAAATATTTGGGGTCCGGCTTTAACGGTGACTAAAGCTTTTCTGAAAGAAGATAAGTTGAAGACGAATTTTGGGGCATCTTATAATCATTCAGGAAGTTCAACAGCAAACATTAACGTAATGAATTTTAGATTGGGCGGTAATTATATGCCGTGGAAAAAGCATAGTTTCGATCTTAATTTTATTCAGATGTTTAGAAAGACAGATCAGGAAGTTGAAAATCAGAATATTAATGAAATGACTTGCACTGTGGGATATAATTATAGTTTTTGATTTAATAGAGAATCTATTGAAAGAAAAAAAACATTTGAATATAGAAATTATTAAAAACGAGTACAATTCATCATAAAAAAATCGATAGGCTAAATAAAAATATTGCCAAAAACAGAAGCGATGAGAATTGTTGAATTATACCCAATTAAAATATAACAATAACAGAAATACTCTTTATCATATTTGTATAAAATATAATAAAGAGTATTTATATTGTTTCAAAGTTTATTGAAAACTAATTAAGATCGTAATTAGCAATCAACATGCTTAAAAAGAAGTGAACGTAGTTCTGATCAACATCTTTTCTGTTGATTAATTTGTTTTTGTATTCGTAAGAATCTAATTGTCTTCTTAACTGCAGATAAGCCTCAAACTCATCTCCTTTAATTTTTACTCTAAAATTACCATCTCTTTTTGCCATGAGTTGATCGTCTAAAGTTCTTACTTTAAACAATGCTTCGCATAATTTACGAGACCTCGCTGGCCCAGCATATCTTTCTACTATATTAACCTTGAACGAATCAAATATAATTGTATTAAAAACAATGTTAGAGTTTGGTTCCTGAGTATTAAGCTCAAGTTTATAGTTCATGAATTTAAATTTCCGCAAATATAGGTTTAATTCTAACAAATAACCACTTTCTAGGTCGATTTTATTATAGTTTTTGAGTATTAAAGTTATGTTAAAGTCACATAATTGGGAATATTAATAGTGTTATAAATGCTTTTTCTGAACCTGACCTGTTGAAATTTAGCTTCTTAAAAAATTATATATCCTTTATGAGAGAGCTGATAAAAATCAGGATTTTTTTACATAAAAATAAAATCAATGATTTTCAACTTAGAAAAAATCAATAGAAGGTATGAGGTTATAAATGAGATAGATGCTAATCGAGACTTTATTTTTTCCTTCAATTTATTTTTTTACTTAAGGGTATTTACGTAATTTTATACTCCGTATAATAGAATTCATATTAAAGTAAGCAAAATGGAAAGATATAACTACGGTATGGTGGGGCTCGGTGTCATGGGGCGTAACCTTCTTTATAATATAGCCGATCACGGCTTTTCAATCGCTGGATTTGATCTCGATGCTGCAAAAATAAAAGAACTTGGTGACGAAGCTACTTCAGAAATGAAAGTAAAAGGTATGGGTTCTTTAGAAGAATTTGTAGCCGCTTTAGAAACTCCCAGAAAAATAATTCTTATGGTGCCCGCAGGAAAGCCTGTAGATGCTGTTTTGGGAAATATTACACCTCTTTTAAGCGAAGGTGATATCGTGGTTGATGCAGGAAATTCTTATTTTAAAGATACCGACAGACGTATTGCTGATTTAGCATCAAAAAAATTACATTTCATGGGAATTGGAGTTTCCGGAGGTGAAAGTGGCGCTAGAAGAGGACCGAGCATTATGCCGGGTGGAGATCAGGAAGCGTTTAATCTTCTTCAGCCGATGCTGGAAGCTATTTCGGCAAAAGTAGAAGGAGAGGCTTGTACAGCTTATATGGGCAAAGGTTCTGCTGGAAACTATGTGAAAATGGTGCATAACGGAATTGAATATGCCATCATGCAATTGATAAGTGAGGCGTATGATTTGCTTAAAAAAGGAGCTAATTTAAATAACGATCAACTATACGAAGTTTTCAAAGAATGGAATAATGGCGAAATGAATTCATTCTTAATTGAAATCACAAGAGATATTTTTCAGCAAAAAGATGATTTGAAAGAAGGATATCTTGTTGACAAAATTTTAGATAAAGCCGGAGCAAAAGGTACAGGAAAATGGACTTCTGAACAGGCGATGGAAATCGGAGTTTCTATCCCAACTATTGATATTGCGGTGACTTCAAGAATTTTATCGGCTTATAAAGATGAAAGGGTAAAAGCTTCTCAATTATATGCTAAAAACGAAATTTCTACACCTGAAAATGTAGAGTTATTCATTAAAGAAGTAGGTGAAGCACTTTATTTATCTACATTAATTAGTTATGCGCAAGGCTTAGCTTTATTGGTAAAAGCTTCTAATGAATATGGTTTTGATATTCCGTTGAAAGATGTGGTAAAAATCTGGAGAGGCGGTTGTATCATTCGCTCTGTATTGTTAGAGAAATTCTATTCTGCATATACTCAGGATCCTAATTTATCGAATATCTTGCTTGATAAAGAAATTTCAGATATTGTTAAATCAAAAGTACAATCATTAAGAAATACGGCTTCTTTTGCTGTTTCGAACGGTATTTCAAGCTTAGGAATTCAGACGGCTTTAGGATATTTTGATGCTTATACTACAGAATCTCTGCCGGTGAATTTAATTCAGGCTCAGCGTGATTATTTTGGAGCACATACTTACCAAAGAGCAGACAGAGAAGGGGTTTTCCATACTATTTGGCAAAACGTAAATAATTAAAATTCGGAAAAAAATGAACGACAATAAAATCTTGCAGCCTACAACCATTATTATTTTTGGAGCTACAGGAGATCTGGCAAAAAGAAAACTTTTTCCGGCATTTTATAATTTATATATCGATGGCAGAATGCCTAAAGGCTTCAATATTGTGGCATTAGGAAGGGCAGAAAATACTGATGAAGATTTTAAAAATTATATTAAAGATAATCTTAAAAACTTTTCAAGAAAAAAAATAACTTCAGAAGATTGGGCTGGTTTTCAGGCCCATATCACGTATTTTCAACATCAGTTGGACGAAGAAGCTTCTTACAAGAATTTACATGAAAAGCTGGAGAAATTCGACAAAGTTTACGGTACAAGAGGGAACAGGTTGTTCTATCTTTCTATAGGTCCGAATTTTGTTTCCACGATTTCAAATCATATTAAAAATACATCGTTAGCATCTGATCCTCAGAAAGATCGTATTATTATTGAGAAGCCATTTGGTCATAATAAACAATCGGCTATCGAATTAAACAGTCTTTTAGCAGAAACGTTTGAGGAAGAGCAAATTTACCGTATCGATCATTATTTAGGTAAAGAAACGGTGCAGAATATTTTAGCTTTCAGATTCGGGAATTCTATTTTTGAACCTTTATGGGATCATGAACATATTGAATCTGTGCAAATTACCGTTGCTGAAGAGGTCGGTGTAGAAACCAGAGGAAGCTTTTATGAGCAGACAGGAGCTTTACGAGACATGATTCAGAACCATTTGCTTCAGATTTTGTGTATGGTTGCCATGGAGCCTCCTGCTTCGTTGGAGTCTGGCGAAATTAGAGATCGCAAAGTTGATGTTTTGAAAGCTATTCGCAGAATTTCACCTGATAAAGTAGATCATTATGCCGTGAGAGGTCAGTACGGAAAAGGAACAGTAAATGGAGTGAAAGCTAAAGGTTATCGTCAGGAAGATGGGATTGCTCCCGATTCTAATACAGAAACTTTTGCTGCCGTAAAATTCTATCTGGATAACGAGAGATGGCAAAATGTGCCATTTTATGTGCGTACAGGTAAGAAAATGAAAGAAAAACATTCTTATATTACGATTCAGTTCAAACCGCTTCCGCATTCTACTTTTTCAGAAAGTTCTCAGCTTTTATCTGCTAATCGGTTGATTATCAATATTCAGCCTTTGATGGATATCAGGTTGCAGTTTATGACTAAAATGCCTGGTCTTTCATTAGATTTAAAACCTGTAGAAATGATTTTCGATTATTTTGCCTGTCAGGAAGATACTCCGGAAGCTTATGAGACGCTGTTGCTAGATGCGCTTTTGGGAGATCTTACACTGTTTATGCGTTCTGATCAGGTGGAAGAGGCTTGGGATGTTGTGAAAACAATTCAGGAAGCTTGGGAAAATACCAAAGATTCTTCTTTCCCGAATTATGAAGCGGGAAGCTGGGGGCCACAGGATAGTTTTGCTTTAACGGAAAGACAAGGGCATAATTGGGTTTAAAATTTTAATTAAATCAATAAAAATGATTACAGTATTTGATAATTTAGATACATTATATAAAAAAGCGGCAGATACTTTTGTTGAACTTTCAGAAAAGGCAATTCAAAAGCATGATAAATTTGTTGTAGCATTAAGCGGAGGTTCTTCTCCAAAAGCTATTTTCAATTTATTAGCAACTGAAGAATATTCGCAAAAAATAAACTGGGGTAAAATTTATTTCTTCTGGGTCGATGAAAGATGGGTTTCTCTGAATGATGAGAAAAGCAATGCTAAAATGACTTTTGAAGCTCTTTTTAATAAAGTTCCGGTGAGTAAAGATCATATTTTTCCGATGTATAAGGATGGTATAGAGCCTGAAGATTATGCTAAAGAATACGAACAGGATATTAAAAATATTCTTGGTGAAGAAGGTATTTTTGATTTTATTCTTTTAGGAATGGGAGATGACGGTCACACGGCTTCGTTATTCCCTGGTGAAGCTATTTTAGATGAAAAAGAAAAATGGGTTGATGCCTATTATCTGAAGCCTCAGGAAATGTTTAGAATCACTTTAACGGCTCCAATTATTAATAAAGCAGAAAATATTTTAGTGGTTGCTTTCGGAGAGTCTAAAAAGCACGCTTTAAATGAAGTCTTAAACGGGGAATATAATCCTAAATTATATCCTTTACAACTTATCGAAAGAAAAGAAGGTTTTCAGTTTTTTACAGATGAAAAAGCAAAAGGCTAATTTTCATTAAACCTGAAAATTTAATTAATAAAATAAAAACAGCATCATTATTATCTTAATGATGCTGTTTTTGTTTTAAGCGCAAAAATCTTAACGAACTTTGAGCTTAAAATAAACTATTAAATCATTTTCGATTTAAATTTTTCAATTGCAGCTTCAGAAACTGGTGTAAAGAAATTTACTAAATTTCCATCCGGATCTCTGAATAATAAGGATTTATTTCCCCAAGGCATAACTGTTGGTTCCTGAACAATTTTAGATGGCAAAACTTCTTTTAATCTTTCGAATTCCTGATCTACATCGTGAACTAAAAATTCTATAATAACACTTTGGTTTTGTGCAGGTTTTGCCACATGATCTCCTCCGAAAAGCTGTAATGTTTTTACACTTCCTATGGCAATTGTGGCATTTGGTGTTTGAATTTCCGCAAAATCAAGAGTGTATTGTATGGCTTTTGTAACTGCTATTTGCTCGTAAAATTTAACCAAATTTTCGATATCTGCCGTGATAATTCTTAGTGAAGCAACATTCATTTTAAATAAAATTTTAATTATGAAACAAATGTAATGCGTTGTTAAGACAACAGTTTGTCAGTAGAGATTATTATTGTACCAACATTTAATAAAAATAAAAAGCGAATCCTTTATAAAAAAGAATTCGCTTTGGTTAATAATATGAGAATAATTTGAATATGAAAATCAATTATTGTTTAATAAATTTCT
>DKLU01000195.1:10453-10803 GCA_002455915.1 Chryseobacterium sp. UBA6632 | reverse complement strand
TGTTTAATAAATTTCTTCTGAACTGAACCTTGAATATCTTCTATATCAATAATATAAACGCCTTTTGTAAGATTACTTACATCAATAGAATTGTTAAGAATTACTCCGTTAGATATTAATCTTCCCGAAGCTCCGTAAATCTTATAATTTGCTTTTGCACTAATGTTTGTAATATGTAAAGTTGTACTTACAGGATTTGGATAAATATGAATGTCATCCTGATTTACATTATTTTGAATATTATTTTTAGAAATTCTTACGGTATAATCTTCTACTTCACCACTTTGGAAATTGGTACAGTTTACAGGTATTCCGTCTTTTTGTAAAGCAACTCTCATCACAACATATTT
>DKLU01000195.1:9661-10281 GCA_002455915.1 Chryseobacterium sp. UBA6632 | reverse complement strand
ACTCTCATCACAACATATTTATGATCTGTTAAGCTGATGAAAGCATCATTCGGAACATTGAAAAGCGTACTTACTGTCGGGTTATTATTTGGGCCGTCTGCCAAAATTCTTTCATCAATATCAAACTCGCCATTTCTATTAAAATCAATCCAAACAGCAACTCCCGCTTCGGCATTTCCTGCAAGCTTTTTATCAATAATAAGCTGATTTCCTGTTGAGCCTTGAATTAATTCAATGAATTTCAAATTGTTTCCTGTGTAATCAGAATAAGTTGATGCTACAGATTCATTAATCATTTCTGGTTTGCCATTTGGCTTTGCCGTTACTTTAGAAATAAATTCTGTAGAAGAAGTTGCGGATGACATTGGGCAGTAAACTACCGTTGGTGTAGTGAAATAATATAAACTTGTGAAGTTTGCCGGAGTTCCGTTGCAGACATTGGCTACCTGCATTTCGTATTTTGTAAGCTCTAATAATCCCGTAATCATGTAATTATTTGTACTTACAGGAACATTGATCCAACTTGGAATACCCACTTTTCTATATCTTAAAATATAAGTCGCTCCCGGGAAAGTATCCCACGTAACATTTGCTGTTGTTGGAGTTATTGCTGTAATGGT
>DKLU01000195.1:0-9550 GCA_002455915.1 Chryseobacterium sp. UBA6632 | reverse complement strand
ACATTTCGCAAATTCTTTCTGTTATAAATACTTTTGGATTCGACCACGGATTTGCCGTTGTCTCACCTGCGCAAATATTTGCCACCTGAACTTCATATTTTGTGAAAGGATCAAGATTTTGAATAGTATATGAATTTGCTGGCGGTTGCGGAATAGTAGGTTCGTTCCAAACGATGGTTCCTACTTCTCTCCATCTTAAAATATAGTTTGCATTAGGCACAATAGGAGTCCAGGTTACCACTGCTGAATTCGATGTAATATTGCTGATAGCCAATGTTGGCGGAGTAGGATCGCATCGTGTGGTAAATGCCTGAACAGGAGTGTATGTGCCTATTCCTGTGCCTCCGCAAACTGCTGCAATTCTTACTTCGTAGGTTGTTGCTGGTGTTAATGCATCAATAAATAATGGTGGATTTCCTGCTATGATAGAAAGGTTCAACGTCGTCCATGCAGATGCTGGAGTTGTTACAGGTCTGTATTCTAAAACAAAGGCTGTGTTGTTGGTTGCTATAGCCCAGTTGATATTTACTGAATTATGAGTGATATTCGTGAATACAGGATTTCCCGGTGTTGCGTTGCTACATGGTCTTAATTTTACCGCATAGTCTTCTACCTCTCCGTTTGCAGGGTTTACGCACATTACAGGAGCGCTGCTTCTTTTTAAAACAACCCTCATTGTGGTATTGTAAGAGCCTGTATATATTCCGGTAGAAGGAACATCAAAATAAGCAGATACAGGAGTTGTTGTACTTGCTGCGGATGTCATTATTCTTTCTGCATCTGTGAAAACACCGTCTCTGTCCCAATCGATCCACGCATATACTGCATCTGAATAATTGGTTCCCTGCCATTCTTTACTAATGGTCAATTGATTTCCAATAGATCCAATTTCCAAATTAATAAGCGTTTGAGGAGTAGTATAACTAATATAATTTGTCTGACCGGAAGCATTTTCCATTTCTGCAAAATTAACGGGCGTAACTTTTACATTTGAGATATAATCATTAGTTCCTGTTCCCGTCATACTGCAATATGTCAGTGGCGGAGTGGTAAATCCTACGCTAGGAGAAAATGCTCCTTGAGTTCCGCTACAAATTGTTGCTACCTGAACCTGATAAGAAGTTTGCTCGTTAAGCGCGGTAATAGTATGATAACTTTGCCCTGCCGGAAGGGTAAGACCTGCAGCAGAAGGCATCCATGCGCCAGTGGTTCCCTGTCTCCATCTTATTACATAGGTTGCACCAGCTGTTGGCAACCAAGATACATACGCAGAATTGTGAGTGATATTATTTACCGCAATATTAGTAGGTATCGCCGTTGTACAAGGTTGTAAATCGATAAATTTAACGTAATAATCTTCAACTTCACCATTTCCTGTAAGAGGATCGCAGGCATTGGTTGGAGTTAATGAATAAGTCATTACACGCATTTTAATTTTACTTGTTCCGATATAAGCATTGGCTGGAACATCAAAATTAGTGGTAAGAGGAGTCGTGCTGGAATAACCTAAATTCATAATTCTTTCGCCACCTGCCATTGTGGAAGGATTATTATCAAAAATTCCGTCACCGTTAAAGTCGATCCAGGCATTGGTTGTATATGTTCCGGATGCGATTGCTCTTGCAACTGAAAGTGTATTGTTGACAGAGCCTCTCAGCAAAGTAATAGTTTTGGTAGGATCTGAAGAATAATCTGTATAAGTAGAAGATCCTGAATCATTACTCGTTAAAGGAACGTTTGTTCCTACCATCGTTATGTTGCTGATATAAGCGTTCGTTACAGTCGCCGGATTTGCTGTACAATAGGTTAAAGCAGGCGTTGTGAAGTTAACAGGAGTAGAAAATGCACCTTGAGTTCCGCAAATTGTTGCAATTTGTACTTCATATTGTGTAGATTCTGTAAGTCCGGGAATAACTAATGTATTTGTAAATGGTGTTGTAACATTTATTGTTTGCCATGCTCCAGATGGTAATGTTCTGTATTGAACCACATAGGTTGCATTTGCAGTGGCTGCCCATGAAACAGTAGCGGAAGTCGATGTTATATTATTTACTGTAATATTGGTTGGTGGGGCATTTGTACATACAGGTAAACTAGTTCCAGTCAGTTGAATTCTAGGAAGAACGGAATATCTGCTGATTCCCGTTGGCGGATTAGTAGGATCCGGATTAGTTATTGAATTATAATAAATCATTCCTCGGTTTGGCGTGGTAGAGTAGCTTCCCCAATTGGCCGTACATGAAGTTCCTGTAGAGTTTTCGTCAACAGCAATTACCATATTGCTTGCGCCATCCCATAAAAAAGGTGTCGCTAATGGTATTTCAACCCAGGTTCCGGGTGTCATTGTGGGCAAAGTTCCTGAATAAACCTGCGTTAATGATGCAAACGGAACCCAGCTTGATGTTGTTGCGAAATCTGTCTGAGAAGTATTTCCCATATAGACTACCCATTGGTTATAATTTGCCTGCGCTGTACCTGTTGTTGAAACAAAAAACTTAACCGAAGTTATATAATTATTTGTACCGACAGCCGCTGCAACTTCAGTAGCAGTATAAATTTGCTGAGAATAATTAAATGCCGAGCAAGAATATACAGGCAGGAAAGCGTGAGTTGCCGTTCCACCTCCGATTTGTCCTGGTGTGAATGCTGCACCTGCTACCCATTCCGATTTATCTGTTGGCGAGCAGACAGATCTTATCCTCCAGTAATAAGTGGTTCCTGCCACTAGAGGGGTTAAACTGGCATCCAATGCTGCTGTTGCCGTTCCGGGAGTGGTTGTTCCGGGAGGCGTGTTTGTTGTTGAATAATAATATTCATATCCGTTTGCCGGAGCGGGTGCCGGAGCTAAAGGAGCTGTCCAGTTTATAGTCGCAGAGTTTGGTGTAATATTCGTTACAGGCATATCTTCAGGCTCAAAACACGTTGGTGCTTCTATGACTTGTATTTCATCTAATAAAACATCATCATAAAAATCGCCACCGCTAAGAACATCTTTGTCAACAGTAAATTTTAACTGAATTGTTGCGCCTACATAGCTTGATGCTAAAGGAACTCCCACTGTTCTCCATTCAGGGCTGTTAGAATTGCTGATCCAGATTTGCACCCAGCCAGAGCCATCGTTTACTTCTAGTTTTAATTGATTGTTTTCCGCAGCAGGAACACTTCCGTTTAAAGCGGTAAGATGATCTTTAAACCATTCAAATTTAACATAAGGTGTCGTTAATCCCGTCAGATTAATTTCTGGACTGATCAATTCTACATTATGCTCGTTTACATTTGGTGTAGAGGCGTCTACCCAGGCAAAAGTTCCTGCAGGCTTACCTCCGTTCCCTGTTGCTCCGTAGCCAGCTGATCCCGAAAATTTCCACTTTACATTTACGTTGGTGGAAGTAGTTGTGGGATTTTGATTCGTCCAACAAGTTGGAAGTGCAGCCGTGCTAAATGATTGTAAAAAGGGTACCGGAAGTGGGGCACAGGTTTGCCCAAAGACGACCGTTCCCAATAAAAATAAAAAAATAGGTAAAAATTTTCTCATATAAATTATATTTTAGAGTTTAATGAAATGTTTAGTGCCTTTTTTGAAGGTTTTCATTTAATGATTTTGATTTTAAATTATTAGGCAACACTCAACTTATGTCATTGTAATTTTAATGACAGATAATAAACATAAAAGATAGCCACAAGAAGCAAAAGTCTCTCGTAGTGCATATACAGTAAACTAGCGGGCAAATCTACTATTTATTATTTCTCTAAATAGTGATATTGTAGACCTGAGAAATTAGGTAAAATGACTTTTTATTAAATATTTTTTCATGTCGGAATAGGATTATTTTTAAAATTTACATTTTTAGTAATGTGTGCATAAAGATAATTTAATAAAATTTTAATATTACTATACTTTTGTATAGTTTTGTAGTTAATATATCTATATTTAAAACTTTAATATGATAAAATATCTTTCTTTAATTTTTTTTCAGTAAAAAATTCTTTTGACGCACAAAATAAATTTTTATAAATATAATAATTTTTTTGTCTGAAATCAAAATTAAGGGAGATTTTAAAATCATTTTACTGCTTTATTTATAATGAAGTATTTGCTGATAATCATATATGAAAATTGAAGCTCAGGTGAAATTTATTCAATAACCCTTAGCTCGTTTTTAGTTTTAATCACACCAAAATCAGATCAAAAAATATAATGAAGGATGCAATAAATTCGTTCTGTAAAGAGGATATTTATTTGGAAAATAAAAAAGCCAGAGAAAAGTATTTTAATGTACTTCAGGCGATTGGTAAAAACATTTTTGGGAGTATCTATATTGTAGATCTTGAAACGCAGAAAATAGAATTTATTTCTGAAAAACTGTTTCTCTTTTCTGGACTAAAATCTTCTGAAGTTGAAAAGCTTGGATACAAATTTTTTCGGAAATATGCTAAAAAAGAAGATATCACAATATTAAAAAAAGTGCATACCGAAGGATTTAAATTCTATGAATGCCTCAATGAAGAAGAAAAAAAATCTCATACTATTACCTACGATTTCCATATAAAAAATGCTGATAGCAGGGATATTTTAGTCAATCATAAAATTACTCCTGTTGAAATTTCTGAAGAGGGAAATATTTCTAAAATTGTCTGCATTGCTTCCTATTCATTACATAAAACTGCCGGAAATATATGTGTAACTTCAAATACTTCCGACTCTTATTGGCGCTACAATCTCGACACCGAAAAATGGACTGAAGAATATAAAATCACATTGAAAATGAGAGAAATAGAAATTATACGATTGTATCTGCAAGGTTTAACGATTGATGAGATTGCAAAACAACTGTACGTTTCTCCAAATACCATAAAATTTCATCGCAGTAAATTATTCGAAAAAATTGGAGTCAATAATATTACAGAAGCGTTGTCGTATATTGTTTCTAATAATTTGATTTGACCATCTTTAAATTTTTTGAATAATGTATTTTTAATTTTCAATCAAAGTTTATTTTATGCAAATTAATTGTTATAACTGTGTAAAATTTTCTATAATAAAGCGTGTTTAATTGTATTTTGTTAATAAAAATAATTATCTTAGCATCGAAAACTAACAAACTACCATGATACAAAGGAATAAACATCTTATGTCCCAACTGATATAATTCTGCCTATATTTTCTCCACTAATTACTTTTTTGTCATAACACGTGATAAAAGAATTCTAATGTGAATATTTCCAATTTTAAATGACAAACTCCGAAAAGAGTTTGATATTTTCTTGTGGCTATAATCACTGTTTGGAGATTTATTCTTTAAATGTATATTTTAGTTTGTTGTTGATTGATAGATAGATTATTAGCAAAAATTATAAATCAATAATGTTATGAACAAAACCTATTACACACTCATTGGATTACTTACAACCATTACTTTATCAGCTCAAGTAGGGATTAATACACCAGAGCCAAAAGCTACTTTACATGTTAAGGAATCAGGAAATTCGACTTCTGTAGAAGGGATTATCCCGCCAAGATTAACGGGAGACGAACTGAAAGCAAAAGATCTTATCTATTCTGGTGACCAACAGGCTAGTTTAGTTTACGTTACTTCTGGAGTAACTTCAGATGCAAGTGGTAAAACGGCAGATGTAAAATCAGCAGGGTATTATTATTTCGAGCCCAATCTAAATGGTGAAGGAAGATGGATGAAACTCAACACGAATCTAGATTCACCGATTAAATTTTTTTATATGCCTTCCATTGTTTTCAACACTTCATCTCCAGGAACTGGATTAAGAAGAAATTTATATGCGGAATATAAGGCTCAGTTCACCAATAAAAAATTTGTAGCCAATTCTACAACTGGTGGGAGTATAGGGACAGAAACAAGAACCACTTTTGTAAAAAGTACGAATGCGCCCGATACGATTGGCAATATTCCAAATGCTAATGAACTTTATTATTATGTGACTGATTATGATATTACATCGATGGCAAATTTAAGTATTGATGAAAATGGCATTCTTACTTATGACGTTATCGGAACCGGAACAGATTATTCTTTTGTAAACATTGTTTTCGTATTGAAATAATGAAATATTTTGAATTGAAAAATATGAAAAATACGATTAACAAAACCTTTATACTCCTCGTTTTCTTATTGTTTTCAGGGTTGTATAATAGTCAAACCACAGAGAAAGTAAGACCCAATACCTCATCCGGAACTAATGTCACCAGCCCCGCAAACGCCAATGACGCAGATGTAAATACTTTTGCACAAATCAATAGTTACGGAGGAACGGCTTTGGGATTATTAGGCTATTCGGGAACGCTTACAATGGAATATAACAATTCTACAGCGTATGTTCCGGCGAATTCTAAATTTTACATGAAAGTAAACTCCAATGAAACCGGACTTTTAGATGCCTTATTAGGTGGAAGTTTGGGGAATCTTTTAAAAGGAGTCTTAGGAGTGGTGATCGGAGGCGAGCACTTAACTTCATTTAATCTTAAAAATGCAGCCGGAAATAGTGTGATCTCTGTTTCTACAACCAATTCTAATGCTAATCAGGATAAAATTACCATTGCAAAAGATGCCGCTCAAAATTATTACGCTATATTTTATCCAAAAGAAGCCGTAAAAACCATTGAAATAAATGATAAAACTTCTTTTTCATTACTTTTTGGCGGGGTCAACAATTTTAAAGTGTATGATTCTTATTATTTTAAAAATGATATTTCAGATTGTAATGTTTCTTTATTAACGTCTTATACAGCGGGCGGCGGGTTATTAAGTTTAATTAATTCTGAACCTGTTGCCAATGCACATTTAGCTATAGATAATGATCTTACCACGTTTTCAAAGATCGGCATTACGGCTTTGCTGAATTTAAGTGCTTCCGGAACAGTAGAGCAATTTTTTCATTTGCCTAAAGCAGTTCATGACAAAGCAGTTAGATTGAAAGTTCGCATTCCTTCGGGGCTTTTAAAATTAGATGTCGCAAGCCAATCTTCGGTGGTTTTTTATAAAGACGGACAAGAAGTTTCTTCCTTGAAGCTGGATTCTAATGTTTTAGGGTTGGATCTTTTAGGTTTAATTAATCAAAACAATGCAGAATTCAGTTTTCTGGCTGCTCCACGGGATGCAGCAGGAAATATTATCCCTTTTGATAAAGTGGGAATCAGAATATTTAAACCACTCTCTGTAAACCTGATTAATGCAGAAGATATTCGTGTGTACGACGTTGCTTTCGTAGATGATACGCCTGAAATAAAAAAGGTTTGCTCTTTTGACTTTTTAAATAATAACATCAGAACGAGGAAGTTTGACATTACTCAAATCATTCCAAATTACAATGCAAATTTCGACGGATATATAGTAGTAGACAGCAATCAAAAAGAAATTCCTTTTAAAACTGCTGCTGAAAAACAAGCCAATAAATGGCAACCACTCGGAACTTATTATATTAAAGGATTAACCGATGCCGGATATTGTTCAAGCGATTATATTGCTTTCACTGCCATAGAAAATAAAGAGTATAAAATTACCGGAAATACAAGCATTAGCCTGCCTTTGGATGCTAATTTTGATGGAATTGCTGATGCTTCAACGACTTTTAGCGCTGCAAATTATCAAAGTCAGTTACCGGGAAGTACAGGGGTAAGAATTTATGATGAAATTACTAATCAGGAAGTAACTGGTCAAACGATTAACTTCCCCAAAATAGGAACTTATAATTATTATGCTAAATCTGTAAATGCGGCCGGAAACTGTGATATTGTGAAAAGAGTTACGGTTTTCGTGTATGACAGACAAGAATGTGACTACAGATATGTACAAAGAATGGCCAATCTGAAAAGTACAGGTGCCATTTTAACGGGAGGAAGCACGAATAGCGAAAAAGCAATCGACAATGACCTTTCTACGTATGCCACTATTTTTAATGCAATTTCATTAGCCGGAATAGGAAATTCTTGGTTAGATCTTGGTTTTTCGAATGCGTTTGCGAGCCCGATTCCGGCAGGAACTCCCATGACGATTAAACTCGGACAAGACTACGGCGTTTTGCAATTATTAGGCGGAATTACGCTTCAAACTTTAGATAAGAGCGGAAATCCTGTTGGTCCAGTAAAATCTATTGGCGAATTGGACCTTCTGAATTTATTGGTTGGAAATAATACTATAGATGTTTCTTTTATACCTAAAGATGCTTCAGGAAATGCGATAGAATATGGCGGAGTAAGAATTTTGATGGGAAGTGTTTTGGGACTTTTCAATTCTGCCAGAGTGTACGGAATGTATATTGATGACAGAATTCCGTTGACGCAGGCTCAGGCTTGTGAAGCCAATATTTCGGTAAGCAGCGCAGAAATTCCAGGAAATTCTATTTCATCTTTACTTTTGAATCATTCTGCAAAAGATGTTTTGTATGGCGTTCAGGATGCTGGACTAGGCGTTGCCACAACTTTGTCTGGGGTTTTGTATCCTTATCTTGCGGCAGATGCGATAAATAATAGTTCGTCGGTACTACACGGAACCCCGAATTACGATACGGCAGCTATTTTTAATACTTCTCTAGGAGTTTTGAATAAGCAGGTTCCTACCGTAAAGTTTAAAGAAATTGCCCGACCGGGAGACAAAGTAAGAATTGTGATGAGCTCTGAGGGATTGCCTATTTTGGATGTGAATGTGCTTGGAGGTTTTACAATTCAGCGTTATTTGGGAGATATGCCTGTGGGAGATGAGGTGAGTGCTTCAGATTCTCAGATTGTAAAATTAGATTTATTAAAGTTGATTGCCAATCAGGCGTCGCAGAAAACGGCAATTATTTTAGATGGAATTGGGGCTGCTTTTGACCGTGTGGAACTTCGTTTGAATAATGTGATTTCAGCTAATCTTTTGGGAAGTAAAACGTATGTGTATGACGTTTCTGTTTTGCCTTATTTTGATCTGGAACAAGATGAACAGTCGTTGTGTTTATCAAATCCGGTAACGTTTAATTTGTTGGAACCTTGTACGTCTTATCATTTATCATTTGCTTATGCAGAGAAAGATTCGGTAGGAAATATTACGGAATGGAAAGATATTCTGAATTCCGTGATTGAAACTGTAATTGGAAATCCGTTGCAGAATATTTTAAATTTTAAATTGAATAAAATGTATAAAAATTACAGTAAAATGAATAATTTATATTTAAAAATTGAAGTGTATCGAAGTAACTGTGTTGCGGGTGAAGTACAGTATATTCCTGTGACGATTAACGGATGCCAGTCCATTGTCAATCCTTTGATAAGAAGTATACCGAAGTAAATTTGATCGTTTATTTTGAATGAAAAACAGACTGCTTTTGGGTGGTCTGTTTTGTTATGTAAAGTGAAAAGTTATTTGAATTTTATCTAATTTTTTTTATCCTGAATGGAATTTTTTGAAGTATAAGGAATAAATAATACTTTGGTATTCAGGTGTTTCATATGTTTTGATTTCGCTTTATTTTGCTCAAAATGACTTTTCTGTATAATTAAAAATTTAAACAGGTTTTGATGTTTTCACCAACTATTTAAATG
>DKLU01000196.1 GCA_002455915.1 Chryseobacterium sp. UBA6632 | reverse complement strand
TAGTTGATAGAGATATTGACTAAAAACCAACAACCAAAAACTATCAACCAACAACCAAAACCTATGTTAAAAAACTGGCTCAAGATAGCATTTATCAATTACCAGAAAAACTGGCTTTCAACGATCATCAATGTATTGGGATTGAGTGTGGGCTTATGTATTTTTCTGTTGGTGTTTATCCATTGGATAGATGAACGGTCTTATGAAAGCAGGAATCCGAATAAAGACCATATTTATCTTGTTGAAAATAAAAATTCATTCGGATTTATTTCTACTTCCAGTTATCCTGCGTTGTCGGTTTCAAAGGAAAAATTTAGTGAAATTGAAGATTTTGCGATTGCTAATTCCTGGGATTTTTTTAAGACGCGTCTTATTGCGGGAGATCGCTCGGTATATACAAGTGCCACTTGGGCTACAGAATCTTATTTCGATTTTTTTCCCATGGAAAGGATTGCCGGAAATCTAAAAAATGCCATCAGCGATGACGGAAAAATTGCTATTTCAGAAGAAACGGCAAAAGCACTTTTTGGTGATGAATATAAAGAATGTATCGGGAAAATTATTAAAGCCGACGGGCAAAACAATAAAGATTATGTAGTTTCTGCGGTTTATAAGTTTCCTTCCTCCCATACCGTATTCACTCCGGGGTTTGTTCTTCGAAATAAAGATATAGACCGAAATGATCTTCAGTGGACGAATTACAGCTACATTGGTTATTTTAAAGTAAAACCTGGAACTGATGTTAGAAATCTGGAGAAAAAACTTTCTGAGCAACTTAATGAGCATGAAAAAATCGCCATGCTGAAATGGTCGGGAAAATATGAAGAAAAGGATAAAACAGAGGTTTTCCTCACGCCGATTAGTACCATGAAACTTGATGCGAAAGGGTTGGGAATCAATAAAGGAGATAAAAGATCAATTATGGTTCTGTTAGGATTGTCGGGATTGATTTTATTACTTTCAGGTATCAATTTAATTAATCTGAAAACGGCACAGGCTTCTCAAAGAGCAAAAGAAGTAGGAATAAGAAAGGCAACTGGAAGTACAAGAGGGCAAATTATCACGCAGTTTCTACTGGAAAATCTGATGATCTGTTTGGCATCATTTATCATCGCTTTTGCATTGATAGAGATACTTTTGCCGTCTTACAATAAATTTTTGAATAAAGAAATGCTGCTCAATGATCCCCAAATTTTTATCTATTCAGGAATTTTATTGATTGTTTTTGCCTTTATTTCAGGCATTATTCCTGCGCTGTATCTTTCTAATTTTAAGCCAATTCATACCCTAAAAGGAAATTTTGCAAGAAGTAAACATGGAATTTGGTTGCGAAATTCAATTTTAACCTTACAGCTGGCGATTTCTTCATTCTTTATCATCTGCTCTCTGATTATTTATTTTCAGGTGAATTATATGCTGAATAAAGACCTTGGTTTTAAAGGCGATCAGATTATTCAGATTGATTTTAAAAAGACCGATTGGCAAGACGATTATACGTATAAAAAATACCTTAGACTAAAAACTGAAATTTCTAAGATTCACGGTGTAGAAGCAGTTACCGGATCCATCAACACCATGGCAAATGGCATTGCGAATGCTTCATCGGTAAAAAATGCTTTAGACACAACAAAAGCAGTAAATGGCGTCGCGCTGGGAGGAATAGACTATAATTATTTTGAATTTTACAAAATGAAATTTGCCTCGGGAAGAGATTTAGATATGCGAAAAGCTTCCGATACGATGTTTGGGGCGGTGGCTAACGAATCATTCATTAAAAAAATGGGCTGGAATAAAAATGATGCGCTTGGTAAAGAAGTGTATCCTGGTTGGGATTCTCATAAAAAATATAAAATTTTAGGCGTTCTTAAAGATTTTAATATGAATGGTGTAGACACTCCTGTAGAACCTATTCTGTTTTTTAATTATGATAGAAGCTGGGCGAAAAACAATATGCAGAATGTTCAGATAAAGCTTTCGAAAGAAGATATTAATGGAACGATTGAAAAGATTAAAGAATTCTGGACACTAAAAGCTGAACCAGGCTATCCTTTCGACTATGAATTTGTAGATAAAAGATTTGCAAAAACTTTCGAAAAATTCCAAAAACAGCGAACATTATTCACTATTCTGAATTCTATTGTTTTGACAGTTGCTTTACTCGGACTTTTTGCGTTGTCATCTCTTCTGATCGATCAGAAACTAAAAGATGTCGCCATTAAAAAAGCCTTGGGAGCCGATGAAAAGATGATCATTTGGGATTTAACGAAAAGGTTTTTACTGATTTGCATTTTGGCAGTTTTCATCAGTTTTCCGTTTGGATATTATGCCATGAACGAATGGCTGAAAGATTTCGCCTACCGAATAGAAATGCCGTGGTGGCCGTATCTTTTGAGTCTTATTTTGTTATTGGTATTAACTTTTTCTGTGGTTAGCATTAAAGCCTTTAAAGCCACAAAAGTAAACCTTGTGAAATACTTAAAATACGAATAAAATGATCTTTTTCATGATTCATTTATTTCTAATTATCATTCAATTCTACTTTTTAAAATGAAAAGTTTTATTAAAATACATAAACATTAAGAATTTAAGATTTTCATTTTTTTTAAACTTAAAGAACTTAATAAAGATCAATTTATTGATCTCTTAATTTTTAGCAGTGTAAAATTTCTAAAATCCTTAATATTTAAAAAAGAGAATAAACGAAGTTTATTCAGTTTAAGAAATTTAAATTTTGTTATTCCTTTATAATTATCATTCAATCCTATTTTTTACCATGAAAAATTTTATTTTCCTCTTTATAATCGGTCTTTTTCCGGCGCAGCAATCCTGGAATCTGCGGCAATGTCTGGATTATGCTTCTGCAAATCATCCCTTAATTAAGCAGGCCACGGTGAATATTAAAAAGAACGACCGCCAGATCTCGGCTTCAAAAGGGATGTTATTGCCTTCTGTGGATGCAGCGGTAAATCATAGTTATAGCTTCGGGTCATCGATCAATCAGTCTAATAATCAGAGGGAAGCATTGAATACGCAATATGATCAGTTTATTGCACAGGCTAATTTGGAGCTTTTTAATTGGCGAAATTATCTCAACATTTCTTTATCAAAACTGAATAAAGAAACAAGCACATTCAGGCTGAAACAAGCGCAAAATGAAGTAAAACTAAATGTAGTTCAAACTTTTTTCACCTATCAAAACAGTAAAAGCTGGTTGGACGTTCTTCAAACCCAAATTTCGGGAATGGAAGAACAGATCAAACGAACCGAAAAAGAAGTAGAAATCGGAAGCCGTTCAAAAAGTGATGTTTATGATATTAAAGCCAACTTGGGAACTTTGCAGGAACAGTGGGTTTCCGCAAAAAATCA